>DATGII010000032.1:0-62343 GCA_035295805.1 Bryobacteraceae bacterium
GCGACCACTTCCGGAGCACCCGCGCTTTGCGGATGCGCGCCGCGAGCGGCCGCACCATGGCGCAACTGGTAGCTGGTGTCTTTTTCGGCCATGGCCGCGAGATAAGAGCCCACCACTTGAGCCGGTTCGCCCAGATCGGCCACGCGGCCGTGATCCAGCCACAGCGCTCGGTCGCCGATGGCCTTCACTTCGCCCACCGCATGGCTGACGAACAGAATGGTTACGCCGCGAGCACGCAATTCGTGCACCTTACGCATCGAGCGCTGCCGGAAACCCGCGTCGCCCACCGCCAGCGCCTCGTCGACCAGCAGGATCTCGGGATCGACGTGGATTGCGACCGCGAAGGCCAGGCGGACGACCATGCCGCTCGAATAGGTTTTCACCGGTTGATTGATGAAATCGCCGATGTCGGCGAAGCTCTCGATTTCGCGGTAGCGCTGGTCAATCTCGCGGGTGGTGAGACCGAGGATGGCGCCGTTGAGGTAAACGTTGGCGCGGCCCGTAAACTCGGGATTGAAGCCAGCGCCGAGTTCCAGCAACGCCGCGACCCGCCCGTTTATGCCGATGGCGCCGGCCGTAGGCTGCAGAATTCCCGCCACCAGCTGCAGCAGGGTACTCTTTCCCGAGCCGTTCTCTCCGATAATACAGAAGGTTTCACCGCGGCGGACCGAGAAACTGACGTCGCGGAGCGCCCAGAAATCCCGGTGCCGCTTCCATCGGTTGAGGGTAGCGAGCTCCTTCAGACGGTCTCCCGGCGCATCGTAGATGGCGTAGCACTTGGAGACACCCTGGAGCTCGATACTATTCACGTTCGGGAAGAAAGACCAGTGTAACGGAACTGGAGGGGAGAGAGGGAAAACAGAGGAGGGCAAAAAAGGAAGGCGGCCGCCTGCCCCTCCTGTCATCACCGAATCGCGAGCCGGACCGACAAGCGGTATAACACCGCGGCGCCACAAATGCTACTTTCTGAACGGCGCGTCAGGACTCGCGGCAGGTCAGCCGAGGAAGCCGGTAGCCGCCCCTATTGTGGACTGGTTCTATGCACTTCCTCCTTGTATAGCGGCTCTCTTTTGAGAGACCGCCAACACCCTCTTCCGGAGAAAAGGGTCCGGAGAACGGAAAGAACCCGTTCCCAACCCCAATATGGCTCCGAACCGGGGAATTGTCAAGAGAGCGATTCCCAACAATGGCGGCAACAACCCGGATAAAGAAGCACGCTTCTCATTGGGCGGAACAGGGGCGCGGGTTCCAGCCCGTGGCATCGTTCTGCTTCTTGAAGTTGGAGCTGGTGACGAACGGCTCCTGGAGGTACAGCGGGTCTTCGACGATGGTGGTCACCACGAACCAGGGCTGGCCGTTACGCTCGGTGAAGAGATCAAAATCTTCTTTCACGATGGCGTTGGCGCTCACCGGGAAACCGTTCTTACGAAGATAACCGGGCAGCAAGTGAGTGGTCACAGCTTCCAGGGTCCGGCTCGACGTGCCGTCGCGGGTGGCGCCGAAGCCGGGGCGCGGCAGCCCGAAACCCCGCAGGGCGCCTTCCCAGCGCGCGACCGTGTAACCTTGCCGCGAAGGCTGAATGCTGGCCGCGGGCGCGGCGGCAAAATGCAGGAGGCGCGTCTGCATCCCGGTATCGGTTTCAATCTTCAAAGTCGAATCGTCCTGCCAGGTGATGTGCAGGCGGCCGGGCAGGCGCATAATCGCAGCGGCGCCATAGGCCTTGCAAATGTCGGCGGGGGCCTGGTCTTTCCCGGGGTCCCACAGATCGCCAACGCGTCGGCCTTCGGGAGTGAACGGAATGCCGGCGAAATCATCCTTGGCCGGCGTCACCATGCGCCACCGCCAGTCTTCGGAAATCACCGACACCCAGTAGCCGGTCAAATCGATGGGCGCAGCCTCGCGTGGTGAACGCGGAGGAACTCCCCGGTCCGGCGGCTGCGCCTGGAGGGTCATTGCAACTGCCGCCACGGCCAGCACAGTTAAAATTGCAAGTCGACGCATGGTCATTTGCGGCCGCTCAAGCTCCGATAGACTGCTTCCACGAAAGAGCCGGCATTCTCCGCATCGTATTGGGTGTCGTAGTCGCGCGTCGGCCGGGCCGCCTTCACTTGCTCGAGCGTCATATCCTTGCGGATCATGTCGCGGACGCGGTCGCGGACGATCGTCACCATGTTCCGGTATTCCACCACGTCGGCTTCGTCGCACAACCGGCCGTGCCCGGGAATCACGTAGGTGCCGGCTTCTTCGTATTTCAACGGTACCGTGATACGGAGAATCAGGTTCAATGCATCGAGGAGACCTTGCAGAGTGCCGCCGCGTTGCAGGTCGACAACCGGATAACGCCCGGGCGTGAAGACGTCACCGGTCGCGAGCACATCGGAGCGGCGGAAATGGACAAGGCTGTCGCCGTCGGTGTGGGCCGCGGCCACGTGCGTGATCACGAGCGCTTCGCCGTTAAAAGCAAAGTCCTTGCCCGCGCCGGCGTACTCGTCATTGGGCCAGAGCACATCGGGAACGTCGCCTGCGCTTCCTTTGGCTGCCGCACTGAGGCGGTTGAGCACATTTTCCTGCGCCACGACGCGGGGAAGTTGCCTCTCGGTCGCTCCCATGGCCCGCGGCAGCGCCGCGTTACCGCCGATGTGATCACGGTCGGCGTTGGTATTGACGATCCAGACAATCGGCTTATCCGACAGTTTCTTCAATGCCGCCGCGACCCCGGGCGCCTCCGCGCCGGTGGCCGTATCGACCAGGAGGATTCCGTCCGGCCCGACCTGCGCGGCGATATTGCGGCCGCCCGCCACGACCATGTACACGTTGCCCTGGACTTTGAGAACGCCGACGTCACCGCCGGGTTGAGCCCACACGCCGGCGGCCGCGATCACGACTGCGCCGATCAGCGCGGATTTACGTTGCATTCGAATAATCCTATGCAGCGGCAATAGCGCTCGCACTGAGCAGGCCGCTTGTAGTCTTTCAGCTTTTCCTGGTATTCCGGGTACAGGGTTTCCTTGCCGCCGCGCGTGGCCTCGAAGGGCAGGCCGTAATAGTTGGCGAACTCGCGCAAATAGGGGTTCTGGCCGGGCAAGAAGTTGGGCACTGTGCCTTCCGGGCGCGGCACTTCCGGGCCGTATTCGCAGCCGTACGGCTGCAGGTGCTGACCGGGATCCAGATACCAGTTGGTGCTGCGCACCAGCGGCTCTTCCAGAAACACAGGATCTTCGGTGATCGTGACGACCGTGAGAACGTCGCCATGGCGGATCCAGTGTTCGGTGACGATGGCGCGATCGCTGCGCGGCAGCGCATTGCGCCGCAAATAGCTGGTCTTCAGATGCGTGGTAGTGATGGTCAGCATGTTGCCGTTCCACTTGGCGGTGGAAAAACCCTGCCAGGTATGCGCGGCGTACTCCGGCGGATGCGGCCGGTCGTCGATGTAGATGGTGCGCTCGTTGTCGTAGGCCAGGGTGTGGCTATGGAAGGCGGTGGTGCGCTGCGTCTGGGGATCGATGTCGCGCCAGATCCGCAAATTCCCCAGGCTGCGAAAGCCGTAATCGGGCGAGTGCGGGCGGCACTGGTATTCCTGAACGACCGAAATGCGGTCGGCGTCATAGCTATCGGCCTGGAGGCGGGCGGCGTCGTTGATCGGCAATTCCGTGTAGTCGCCCAACTCGGCGCCGGGTCCGCGCTCCACCGGGTCCTCATGGTAGAAGGGAGCCCACTCGCCCGAAAAATCGACTTGGGCGCAGGCGGGGAGGGCGGCCAGCAACGCCGGCAGCAACGCGGGCCAGAGCGGTATTCGATGCCAGTTGCGCATAGGACTGAACCGATTATACAACCGGGTCTTCAGGGAAACTCACCGGCGCGAGGCCGCCGGAGCTAGGGTATGATTGGGAGTGATGTCCCAGCGGGAATCAGCGCTGGCGCCGGCTGGATTCTCCCCGCAGCCCCTGCCTAAGCTGGCCGAACTCGAAAAAGCCCTCGGCTCGGTCCTTCGCGGAAAACCGGAAGCGGTGAGGCTGTCGCTGGTGTGCCTGCTGGCGCGGGGACACCTGCTGATCGAAGACGTTCCGGGAGTGGGCAAGACCACGCTGGCCCAGGCGCTGGCGCGCGCGGTATCGTGCAGCTTCCACCGCCTGCAATTCACCAGCGACATGCTGCCCAGCGACGTGCTCGGAGTGACGATTTATAACGCGCACGCCGAGGAATTTGAATTCAAGCCGGGTCCAATATTCAGTAATTTTCTTTTGGCTGACGAAATCAACCGGACGACGCCCAAAACGCAATCGGCGCTGCTGGAGGCTATGAACGAAACACAGGTGACGATCGACGGCAAGTCGCATCCGCTGCCGCGCCCGTTCATGGTGATTGCCACACAGAATCCGGTGGAGCATCACGGCACGTATCCGCTGCCCGAATCCCAGCTCGACCGGTTCCTCATGCGCTTGCGAATCGGCTATCCGGATGCCGCCTCCGAGCGGGAAATCGTGAGGCAGTCGGAGCGCGCTCTGCCGCAAGTACTGGCATCGGCGCTCACCGCCGCCGACGTGCTCGATCTGCAGGCGACCGTGCATCGCGTCACGGTGGACGAGTCGCTGGTGGAGTACATGCTCGCGATTGTCGAGCGGACGCGGAACCACGAATCGCTGGCGCTGGGTGTGAGCCCGCGCGGCTCACAAGCCCTGTTCCGGACCGTACAGGCGCTGGCCCTGGTGGAAGGCCGCGATTACGCGATTCCGGACGACGTGAAGCGCCTGGCGGTCCCGATCTTCGCGCACCGGGTGGCGATCAACACGCGAACGACGCTGGTGCCGCGGCGCGCCGACACCGCCGAGCGGATCATCGAAGAAATCCTCAGCCAGATGGACGTGCCTCTGTAAGTCCCCGCTTTTATGAAGACTGCAATCATCGGCCTGCCCATGGTGGGCAAGACCTCGTTGTTCACGATTTTGACCGGCGTCCATCAGGAGACGCACATCGGCGCGACGGCCGCCCGGGTCGGTGTCGCCAAAGTTCCCGACGGGCGCCTCGATGAATTGGCGAAGCTGTTCGAGCCGCCGAAGATCACGCATGCGACGGTCGAGTACGTGGACATGCCTCCGATCTCGAAGGAGAATCTCCGCGACCCCAGCTATCTCGCCAGCCTGCGCGTGGTGGATGCATTCGCGCACGTGCTGCGCCTCTTCGCGGATGAGACCGTGCCCCATGAAAAGGGCTCGGTCGATCCACTGCGCGACATGGAAGACGTGGAGACCGAGCTGATCCTGAGCGATCTGGTGGTGGTCGAAAAACGCCTGGAACGCCTCGAAAAAGATCGCAAAAAGATCAAGAATCCGGAGCTCGATCACGAATTCGCGCTGCTGGAAAAATGCAAGGCGGCGCTGGAAGCGAACCAGCCGCTGCGGCTGCTGGAGCTCGATGCCGAGGATGAAAAGCGCATTCGCGGATTCCAGTTCTTATCGCAAAAGCCGATGCTCTACGTGCTGAACCTCGGCGAGAACGAAGCCGGCAAGCTGCACGAGCGCGAGAAGGAATACCGCGAAGGGCCGTTGAAGGGTCGGAAGCACACGTCGGTAGCGGCGGTATGCGGCAAGATCGAAGCCGAGCTGGCCGAACTGCCGCCCGAGGAGCAGAAAGATTACCTCGCCAGCTACGGCCTGCGCGAATCCGGCCTGGAGCGCCTGATCTCGGCGACGTATGCGCTCCTAGGCCTGATGAGCTTTCTCACGGCCGGCGAAACCGAAGTGCGCGCCTGGACTATTCCCATGCACAGCACGGCCGTGAAGGCCGCAGGCGCCATTCACTCGGATTTCGAAAAGAAGTTCATTCGCGCCGAAGTGGTGAACTGGAAAGCGCTGATCGACCACTCCGGCTATCCCGGGGTCCGCGAAAAGGGGCTTTTGCGGCTGGAAGGCAAGGAGTACGTGGTGAAAGATGGCGACGTGCTTGTGATACGGCACGGATAAAAGAAAAAAGTCAAAAGGCAAAAGTGATCAGGGGGGCGGCCACGACGCCGTTTTGTAAGAAGTGTCGAGGCGCAGGCGACGGGGACCAATTTACTTTTGACTTTCTTCAGCGGGTCGCATATGACTCGCTGTAGCCGTTCCGGCCGTTCGTCACGGTGAACTTGCCATCCCGCGTTACTGAGGCCTTGAGCCAGTTGCCCTTGCACTGATCCGTGGGCTCCAGGTTCGCGATGCGCTTCTCGTCGGTGTTGTGCTGCTTGTCGGTGGCGAGCGCCAGGTGCGATTGCCACACGCCCTGTAGTCCCTGAATCTTCGCGATGGTGTCCCACGCGGAAACCTGCAATCCTTTGCGAGGCCCGTCATTTACAATCACCACCTGCGGCTTCAACGCCCAGTAGAGCGGCGGAAAGCCGGAAAAATCGTTTACGAACCCGTGATGGGTGGCTTGCAGCAGCGTCACCGTGCCGATCCGGTTGACCGGGCAGCCCAGTTCGGTTTCTTTGTCCCACGTGAGGTCGCCCACGTCGAAGAATTTGAATTTGCCGAACGTGAGCAAGATGCCGGCGCTGCGCTGGTTCTCTGTTTTGTCGGCATCGTGGTGCGTCGCGCCTTCGCAGAACGAATTCGGCCCGCCGCCTTTGAGCGGCTTGTCCAGCAGCGCGCCGTTGGAGGAAATCACTTCGACGCTGACGCCCGCCAGCGGGATGCGGTCTCCCGGTTTCACCGTGGTGCGCCTGCCTTCCGCTACTGCTTTGTAGGCGTTAAACAATTGGACGGCGCCGGGCGTGGTTTCGATGGAATCGCCGTGGTCGTAATAATGCTCGATCGGGATCATCCTGGAAAGCGCCGGCGTACCGCCTACGTGGTCGCCATGAAAATGCGTGGTCAGCAGCATGTCGATTTTCTTGAGCCCCGCCATCTGCGCCACCGCGAAGACACGCTTCGGATCACGATCATCCGGGCCCGGATTGCCGGTGTCCACCAGCAGCGATTGCCCGCCGGGCGAAACGATCAGGGTGGAACCGCCGCCCTCCACGTCGATCCAGTAAATGTCGAGAGTGCGCGATTGCGCGGACAGCAGCGCCGCCGCGACTGTCATCAGTAAAATCGTCCGCATGATGGGTTGCCTCCTGAGAGATGGGCCTTTTGCTTACTCAGCGATTCTTCAGAATTCTCCGGTATACTTTTTTATCATGAGAGCCTCGAGTTCGCGCGGGCGGAGTGTGTCTTTATTTTTTGCCACTGTGGGGCTGATGCCGCTCGGTGCGGCCCAGGCCCAGACGGCGCAGTATGCCGGCTCGGCCGCCTGCCGCCGCTGCCACGCCCAAATCTACGATCGCTGGTCAAAAACGAGGATGGCGAATATCGTCGTCGACCCCGCCACGCATCCGGATGCCATTATTCCCGACTTGAGCAAGCCGGACCCCCTGGTCAAATTTACAAAAAAAGATATTGCATTCGTCTACGGCAGCAAGTGGAAGCAGCGCTATTTCACCAAGGTCGGCAACGATTATTTTCCGCTCGGGGCGCAGTGGGACGTGAATCATAAAATCTGGCGGGCGTACATGGTCCAGCCGGGAACCGACTGGTGGGTGCAATACTACCCGGCCGACAACATGAAACGACCAACCGGCCCGACCTGCGACGGGTGTCATTCGGTGAACTACAACATCGAAACCAAGATTCCCACCGAGTGGAACGTGGGCTGCGAAAAATGCCACGGGCCCGGCAGTGAGCATGTGAACCGCCCGGCGTCAGCCAATATCGTCAACCCGGCGCGCCTCGATTTCGTGCACGCCAGCGATGTCTGCATCCAGTGCCACTCGCAGGGGCGCCCGCTCAAAAATCCGATTGAAGGCAAGTATTACGACTGGCCAGTCGGCTTTGTCGTCGGCCAGAATTTACGCGAGTACTGGCAACTGGAGGATCACAAGGTCGGCGAGCTTTCGTTCACGCATTTTCCGGACGGCACGGCGCACAAAAACCGGATGCAGGGCAATGATTTCGTGCAGAGCGAAATGTACATCCACGGAATCACGTGCTTCAGCTGCCACGATGTCCACGGCACGGGCAACAACGCGGACCTGCTGAAGCCGGCGAACGTGCTCTGCCTGCAATGCCACGGTCCCACGTCACCGAACGGCCCGCGCGCCGCGACGATCGAAGAACATACGCATCACAAGGCGGGCTCTTCCGGCAACGAGTGCATCGCCTGCCACATGCCCAAAATCGAGCAGACGATCGCCGATATCAATGTGCGCAGCCACACATTCAAATTCATTGCGCCGGCGGAAGCGGAAGCGGTGAAGATGCCGAATTCCTGCAACTCGTGCCACACCGACAAGAACGCCGCGTGGGCCATCGAAGCGCTGAAGCAGTGGAAGAACGAATCGCCCTGGCGGGTCGCGAACTAAGCGTGCTCGAGCAGGATTAGCCGCTCGCTTCGGCGGCGCGTTTCCCCATACGGATACAATCGGGGATTCCAATTCCCTCGTACGCATTGCCGGCCAGGTGCAATCCGGGGATGGCCTTTACGCGCGCCTCGATTTCGGCGAGGCGCTGCGGATGGCCGACGGTATATTGCGCCATGGAGCGCGGCCAACGGGAGATGCGCGCGAACCTCGGCGTTGCGCGGAAGCCGGCAATCTGCTGCAGTTCATCCAGCACGGTAGCGGTGACTGCGTCGTCGGACTCGTCGAGCACGGCGGCGTTGCCGGAGCCGCCCAGGAAGCAGCGCGCCACCAGCTTGCCCTCGGGCACGCGATAGGGAAATTTCGCGCCAACCCACGTGCACGCCATCAAACGGCGGCGCTCTTTTTTGGGCACAAGAAAACCATGGCCTTCCGGCAGGCGCGGCAAATCGGAGGCGGCGAAGCCGAGCGCCACCGTCATCGAAGAGCTGTAGCCGACGGTTCCGAGCAGTTCCGCCAACCTGCCGTCAACCTCGCCCAGCAGCGCCGCACCACTGTGCGCTTCGCACGCGATCACTACGCGGCCGGCATCCAGCCAGTCGCCATCGAGCCGTACGCGGAAACCGTGGCCGGAACGCTCCACGGCCTGCGCGCGCCCGCGCCGCACTACTGCTATCCCTTCGATAGATCGAGCGATGGCGTCGATCAACTGGCCCAATCCGCCTTTCAATGTGCGGAACAGCGGCGCGGGCGCGCGATGATTCGTACTCGCTTTGGCCCGCTCCGCGAGCACACCGCGGGTCAGGCTGCCGTACTGGCGCGACAGGGTGACGAACCGCGGCAGGACCGCCGTCACGCTCATTTCGCGCGGATCTCCGCCATAGATGCCCGAGAGCAGGGGCTCGGCCAGGTAGTCCACCGCTTCTTCGCCATAGTGCTCGGCGATGAATTCCGCCACCGATTCATCGTTCTCATGCAGCTTGGGCGCGTGAAGCAGTTCGAGCGCCATCCGGACTTTAGTGCCCCAGCTCAGCAGGCGCGTCGACAGGAGCGGCATGATTTTTGTGGGCACCATCATCATCAAGCCGTCCGGCAGAGGAACCAGCTTCCCATGCTTCCAGACGAACGTCTTGCGCGAGTAATCGTTGGAGCCGATTACCTGGTCGGCGAGCCCCAGCTCGCGGATCAGTTCCAGAGCCGCCGGTTTGGCGGAAATGAAACTGTCGGGTCCGGCTTCGACCGTGCAGCCGTCGATATGTTCGGTTTCAATCACCCCGCCGAGGCGCGGGCGCGATTCGAGGATGGTGGAAGCGATCCCTCGCCGGCTCAGGTAATAGGCAGTAGAAAGCCCGGAAATGCCGCCGCCGATGATGACTACGCCAGGCATCGCTTGGCCACTTCCGCCAAGGCGCTGATGAAGGTGGGAGAGTCGTTCAACGTCTCCGGCCGGCTCAACTCGATGCCGCGCTCGGCGGCGTACCCACGGAAGAGGATATCAATATCGTACAGGATTTCCACGTGATCGCAGACGAACCCGATCGGATCGACCACCACCTCGCGGACACCGGCGGCGGCATAACGATCGAGCATCGATTCGACGGTGGGCCCGAGCCACTTGTCGCCCGTCATTCCCTGGCTTTGGTAAGCGAAATCCCAATTCACGAGTTCCAGAACCTTAGCGACGGCGGCAGCGGTGGCGCGCGCTTCGCGATCATAAGGATCGCCGGCGGCCAGGATCTTTTCCGGCAGTGAATGCGCGGTAAAAAGCACGTGTGGGGCAGGCCGCCGGCCCGCCAGCCAAGCCAGCCGTTCGGCGAAGGCCTGGATCAGCAGCGGCTCGTCGTGAAACGTCTTCGCCCAGACGATGTCGGCGGTCAAACCGGCGGCTGCCTTCGCCTCTTCCGCCCGCTTGATGTACAGGCCGACGCTCAAGTCGGAATACTGCGGCGCGAGGCAGATGGCCGCCAGTCGCTCGATGCCGGCTTGCTTCACCAGCGGCATCACTTCGGCGATGAACGGATGCCAGTTGCGCATTCCAAAGAACACCGGGATACGCAGGCGCGCCGAGAGCGCCTCGGCCTGGCGCCGGGTCCACATCAGCAGCGGCGAACTGCCGCCGATCTCCTTGTAGCGGTGGCGGACTTCCTCGACGACCTGCGCCGAACCGGGCCGGCCGCCTCTAACATAGTCCAGGTATTTTTCGACGTCTTCGACCCGCTCCGGCGCGCCGTGCGCCAGCAGTAGAACGCCCTGCTTCACGGACGGTATTCGCGTATCATCTCGACCACAGCCCTCACATTCTCCACCGGAGTCTCGGGAAGAATGCCATGGCCGAGGTTGAAGATATGGCCGGGCCGCGCGCCGGTACGTTTGAGCAGCTCATGTACCTTGGTGCGCAGTTCGGGAAGCGGGGCGAACAAGGCAACGGGGTCGAGGTTGCCCTGGATGGCGGAGCGGTAGCTGATATCCATCCAGGCCTGGTCGATATTGATGCGCCAATCGCAGCCCATCACATCGCCGCCGGCGGCATGCAACTCCTTGAAGAAACCGGAGGCTCCGGTGCCAAAGTGAATTACCGGGACGCCGGTGGATCGAATGCGTTCGATCAAGGCGCGGGAATACGGCGCCGCGAAGCGCACGTAGTCGTCGGAGCCGAGCGCGCCCACCCAGCTGTCGAAGACCTGGATCGCGCGCGCGCCGGCGGTGACCTGCGAGTGCGCGAACGGGGCCAGCACGTCGACAATCTTGCCCATCAGCCGCCGCCACAAGGTCTCGTCGGCGTACATCATCTTCTTGGTACGAATGAAGTTACGGGACGCCCCACCTTCGATCATGTAGCTCGCCATGGTGAACGGCGCGCCGACGAACCCGATTACCGGGACCTTGCCGGCCAGCGCCCGCACGACCTGCTGGATCGCCTGGCCGACATAGCCGAGATCGTCGGTATTGGCCGTGGACAGCGAATCGACGTCGTCCGAAGTCCGCACCGGGTTATCGATGATCGGGCCTTCGCCCGCTGCGTACCGCAACTTCAGGCCCATGGGCTGAACCGGCAGCAAAAGGTCGGCGAAGATGATGGCCGCGTCGACATCCAGGATTTCCACGGGCTGCAGCGTGACGGTGGCCGCAATCTCGGGCCGCTTGCACATTTCCAGAATGCCGTGTTTCTCACGAATCTGCCGGTATTGCTTCAGGTAGCGGCCCGCCTGGCGCATAAACCACACCGGGCGTACATCGGTCGGACGGCGCCGGCAGGCGTCTAAGAAGCGGCTCGTCATAGGGGCCACGCGCATGGGCTTGTTCAACTAAAACAAAACTAACACAAAGTGTTTGATTTTAGGGCTGATTTTCGATTTTCCCGCGAGATTTTTTCGCTCGCTTCAGGAGTATATCGATGCGGCTATCCACATCCGGGTTGCGATCCTGCTCGAAATGCAGCTCGGGAACATGCCGTAGGCTCAGGCGGGCGGCCAATTCGTGACGCAAATAATGCCGGGCGCGATCCAAAGCCGCCAGGGACTCCCGCTGTTGGCGCTCGTCGCCCCCGAGGGCGACTTTGACGTGCGCATAGCGTCCGTCGGGGCTGACGCGGGTCTCGGTAACAGTCACTTCGAACAGCCGGGGATCGTCCAGCTCGAAACCGACGATCTCGGTCAGTTCCTCCCGGACCGCCACCGATACCCGCTGCGTCCTGCGCTCGTCCATCTCTCCGGCCTCCGGCCCCCCGGCCCGCGGCTCCTCAGGAAAGCCATTCGACGTTCGTATCTGTCAGCGCGGCGCCCAACAGCGCCGCTGCTTCATCCTCCACCGACCGCAGCACCTTTTCGGCGAAATCATGGCTGGGCGAAACCGTAACCGCCGCCACGGTGGCGCGCTGCCAGAGATCCTGCCCGTCAATCTCCGCCACCGCCACATTGAACTTGTGCCGCAGCCGGTCCTTCAGGCTCTTGACCACGTGCCGTTTGTCCTTGAGCGAATGGGAGTGTTCCAGTCGCAGTTCCAGTGTCAGAACGCCAACCGTTGCCATGTTTGCCGATCAGGCGAAGACTTCGTTTGCGACGCGCTCGGTTACGAACGCTTCGATGATGTCGCCCTGCTTGACGTCGCTATAGTTCTGCAGCGTCACGCCGCACTCCATCCCGCTCTTGACCTCGCTGACGTCGTCTTTAAAGCGCCGCAGCGAAGCCACTTTCCCGGTGTAGATCACCACGTTATCGCGCAGCAGCCGCACTTCGGAATCGCGCGTCAGCAGGCCGTCCTGCACGATACAACCGGCGACGTTGCCGACTTTGGAAATGCGGAAGGTATCGCGGACCTCGGCCCGGCCTTTGTACACTTCCTTGAACACCGGTTCGAGCAGCCCGCTCATGGCCTTCTTGATCTCGTCGGTGACGTTGTAAATGATCGTGTGCAGACGGACATCGACTTTTTCCTGCTCCGCCAGCGCGGCGGCATTGCGTTCCGGCCGCACGTTGAACCCGATGATGATGGCGTTGGAGGTGGAGGCCAGCAGCACGTCAGATTCGTTGATCGCGCCCACGGCTG
The DNA here is from genome assembly GCA_035295805.1 of Bryobacteraceae bacterium. GTDB lineage: Bacteria > Acidobacteriota > Terriglobia > Bryobacterales > Bryobacteraceae > PSRJ01. The sequence continues at coordinate 12,917 of DATGII010000032.1, forward strand.
CCCGCAGCACCTTGACCTTGATCTTGTCATTGGAGAGCTTCTGCAGCGTCTCGCTCAGGACCTCCGCCGAACCGCCGACATCGGTCTTGATAATCAACGGGAGTTCCTTGACCTCGCCCGCCTGCATCTGCTGGTGCAGCTGTTCGAGGGTAATGCGGCTCGATTTAGCCAGCGACGCTTCGCGCGCTTTTTGATCGCGGAAGTTGACAATCTGCTTCGCCTTGGCGGTATCGGTAACCACCTGGAAATCGTCGCCCACCTCGGGCAGCGCATCCAGACCGATCACTTCCACCGGAGTCGAAGGCTCCGCTTTGCGCACCTGCAGCCCGCGGTCGTTCTGCATGGCGCGCACCTTGCCAAATACGGCGCCGCAAATGAAGAAATCGCCGACGCTGAGCGTACCGTTCCGCACCAGAACGGTCGCTACCGGTCCGCGGCCGCGATCGAGCTGCGCTTCGATCACGGAGCCCATGGCGGGCCGCTCCGGGTTAGCCTTCAGGTTCTGCAGGTCCGAAACCAGCAGGATCATTTCTTGCAGCGTCTCCAGGCCCTGATGGGTGCGCGCCGAAACCGGCACTGTGACGGTGTCACCGCCCCAATCTTCCGCCAGCAGGCCGCGATCGGCGAGCTGCTGCTTGATCCGTTCCGGCTGCGCGTCCGGCCTATCGATTTTGTTGATCGCGACGACGATCGGCACCTTGGCCGCGCGGGCGTGGTCGATCGCTTCCAGCGTCTGCGGCATCACGCCGTCATCGGCCGCCACCACCAACACCACCACGTCGGTGACTTTGGCGCCGCGGGCCCGCATGCGGGTGAACGCTTCGTGGCCCGGCGTGTCGATGAACGTGATCTTGCGACCGTTCAACTCGACCTGATAGGCGCCGATATGCTGGGTGATGCCACCGGCTTCGCGCGCCGCCACGTTGGCCTCGCGAATGGCGTCGAGCAGCGACGTCTTGCCATGGTCGACGTGGCCCATGATCGTGACCACGGGCGCGCGAGTCTGCAAGGCTTTGGTCTCTTCCTTTTCCTCCACCGCCAGCATGGTCTCTTCTTCGTAGGTGACGGTCGCGGTCGAAGCGCCAAACTCACGCGCCAGATCGGTGGCCAGCTGCGAATCGAGCGTCTGGTTGATGGTCGCAAAGATGCCTTTGTCGAGCAGCTTCTTGATAACCAGGTTGGCCTTCACGTCCAGCTTTTCGGAAAGCTCTTTGACCGTGATGCCTTCCGAGATGGTGATCTCGCGATTGATGGGAGGCGGCCCCGTTTCGATCTGCCGGCGTGCGGCCGGGCGGAGGATCTTCTCTTCCTCCGGCCGCTCGCGCACCTGGCGCGCAGGGCGCTTTTCACCGGCGCGGCCGCGCGGTTGTTCCATCGGCGGAGGCGCCAAGCCGGGCTCGAGACGAACGCGGGAAGTGGGATGCTGGGGCCGCGGTCCGCCCGGACGCGGCGGCGCGCCGGGACGCACACCGGTGCGCGCCACCAGGGGCTGACCGGGACGAATGGGGCCGCGATAAATCGGCTGGCCGGGTACGGGAGAACTGGGCGGCCTGGGGGCTCCGGGACGCGGGGCACCCGGCATGGCGGGAGCACCGGGCCGGGGCGTACCGAGCTTGGCCACCAGATCGGGGCGCGGCGGCACGACCGGACGAGCGGCCGGCTGGCCGGCTAAGGGACGAGCCGAAGGCGCACCAGGAGCACTCGCCGGTGACAGTGCCGGAGCGGCCGGCCCAGGAGTGGCGGCGCGAATGGTTTCTCCGGGACGCGGACGCGGCGGCGGCGGCGCGGTCGGCCGCGGCGCCGGAGGGGCCGGAGTTCCGGGACGCGCGGCTTCAGCCGGAAAGGGTTGACGCGGGCCGGAAAGAATCTGTCCGGGTTTGGGTCCAGCGGCGGCGGGCGTCGTCGGCAACGGTTTTGGCGCCGGCGGCGCGGGCCGTCCGGGGGTGAAGACGACTGCGGGCGGGGTCTGCCCCGGCGTTCCAAGCGGTGGATGTACGGGACGGCCGGTCGCGAGCGGCGGACGCACCGGCGCCGCCGGACGAGCCTCTTCCGGGGCGGGCCGCTTCTCTTCGACTTCCGCGGCGGGCGCGGGCGGTTCCGGCGTTCTGTCAACCGGAGCAGGCGCTTTGGTCGCGGCCACCGGGGCCGAGGGCGCCGCCGGCTTAGCGGGCGCAGGTTCTTCGGCAGCGGACTCTTCGGCTGCCGGCGGTGAAGCTACTCCGTACAGTGCCCGCAACTTGATTGCGACGTCTTCGTCGATGGAGCTGGAGTGCGTCTTCTTCTCGGTGACGCCCAACTCGGGGAGCCGATCGAGAATCTCATGAGCTTTGACTTCCAGCTCCCGCGCCAGCTCGTTGATTCGAATCTTCTTCATAGAAACGACTATCAGTATCTACCTTAGGCTCTGGAGCCCGCATTACTCGCCCTGCTCGCCCGCGTCGCCCGAAAGGGGTCCCGTGGCTTCCGACCCCGCTCCTGCTTCCGAGTTGTGAGTGGGGAAACCCGCGTCTTCTATCCTATCAGAATGTTGCTCGCCCGCTTGTGTTTCCAGGGCTTCGCCGCCCGCGGCCGGACCTTCCGAATTCTCGGCCGGCTCTGCTGGGCTGACGGCCGGCTCTTCTGAACTGACGGCCGGCTCTTCGGCCACCGGTTCCGCCGCCGCCGCGCCACCGGCGGCGGCCGGCTCAAACTGGCTGTAGTACGCGTTGACCGCATCCTGCAGGCGCTCGACTGCGTCGGGCCCGATGTCCTGGATTTCCTCGAGCTGCTCGGGCGTCATGCTGCCCAGCTTCTCGATCGAGCCGATCCCGGCGCCCAGCAGTTTCTCCACCACGTTTTCCGCCAAGCCGTATTCAATGAGCACCGAAACAGGCGCGCCCGGCGCGACGAGGGCGGCCATTTGCGACTCCACCTCCTGCCGCTTCTCTTCTTCGCTCTTGATATCAATTTTCCAGCCAAGCAGCTTAGCGGCCAATCGAACGTTTTGTCCTTTTTTCCCGATGGCGAGCGACAGCTGGGAATCGTCGACGATCACTTCCATGTGCTTCTCGAGCGGATCGAGGATCGTAATCCGGCTTACCTTGGCTGGGCTGAGGGCGTGGGTGGCGAAGACGACCGGGTCGTCGGAAAACTCGATGATGTCGATCTTTTCGCCGCGCAATTCGCGGATGATCGACTGCACGCGCATGCCCTTCATGCCGACGCAGGCGCCGACGCTATCAACATCGCGGTCGCGGCTCTGGACCGCGATCTTGGTGCGCTCGCCGGCTTCGCGCGCGCAGCCCTTGATTTGGACGGTGCCGTCATAGATCTCCGGCACTTCCTGCTCGAAGAGCCGCATGACGAGCTCGGGCGCGGCGCGGGAGACGAGGACGCCGGGCCCTTTGCTGGATTTATCCACCAGGCGAATGACGCAGCGGACGCGGTCGCCCACCGAATAGCTTTCCAGGCGCGATTGTTCTTTCTTGGAAAGCTTGGCCTCGGTCTTGCCGAGGTCTAGCACGTAATCGGGGCCTTCGATCCGCTTGATGGTACAGTTGACCAGCTCGCCGGCGCGCCCCGAATACTCCTGGTACACGGTTTCGCGCTCGGCTTCGCGGACTTTCTGGAAGATCACCTGTTTGGCGGTCTGGGCCGAGATGCGCCCCAGCGCGTCGGTATTCTTCTTGATCCGCACTTCCGAGCCGACTTCGGCGGCGGGATCGATGCGCCGCGCCTCGCCGAGCGTCATTTCGTGCGCCGCGTCCTCCACCGCTTCCACCACCTTTTTTACGGCGTACAGCGCAATGGCGCCGGTCTTGGGATCCATGTCGGCGACGTAATCCTCGTTGGTGCGATAGTGCTTGCGGGCAGCGACCAGCATGGCGTCCTTGACCGCGTCGAGCACGATTTGCGGATCAATTCCTTTTTCCTTGCTCAGTATCTCGATGGACTGAAAAATCGTTTCCAAAGTGCCCTCTTTTTTCTGATTGCGTTCCCCGGCGGGTTACCACTCAAACTTCAGATTGGCCTTCACGACCTGCTCGAACGGGAATCGGATGGTTTTCTCCGGGCCGATTTCGAGCGCGATCACGTCCCCAGCGAGCCCGGCCAAAGTCCCCTCCCAGGTGCGGCGATCGTCGATGGGCTCCCGGAGCGTGATCTTGGCCTTCTTTCCCACGAAGCGCTCGTAGTCGCGTCGCTTCAGCAGCTTGCGTTCCACGCCAGGCGAGCTGACTTCGAGCGTATACCGGCCGCCCGGCACGACCTCTTCCACGTCGAGGATGGTGCCGACCTGTTGCGAGACGAGTTCGCAATCGGCGTGCGTGACGCCGGCCGGCTTATCGATCGAGATGCGGACGAGGCGCTGCGGCCCGCCGCCCTTAATTTCGACCTCGACCAACTCCATGCCTTCCGACTCCGCCACGCGCTGCGCGATTTCCTCGATTTTGGACGCTACTGCTTCCCGCATCGTTGCCTACAAACGCCAAACCCAATAAAAAAGTGGGCTTTCGCCCACTTCAGAGGTTCGACACTCAAGTTCTATTGTACCGCGAGCGGGTGGAATTGGCTATGCAAGCCGGCCGTTCGGGATGAATCCGGCTTTCCAGCGACCGGTGGCCAGTCCGTTTCGCAACAAAAGCAGCAAGCGGACGCACGAGGCCGGGCGGCATTTGGCCTGCAGGCAAAGGCGTTATACTAGCCGATTGTGGCTACCCCGGTGAGGTCCACTATGACTACAGCTGAACTGCTAGTTCCTCCCAACCACCTGCAAGCCGCCGGACCGGTCGAAATCGCTCAAAAATGCCTGTATTACATGCACATGATGCGCGAGGTGGAAGACCGCATCGAACGCAAGCTGTACCGGCAGGGCAAGATCGTGGGTGGCGTTTATGTGGGGCGCGGGCAGGAGGCGATTTCGGTGGGCACGTCGCTGCTGGCCGAACCTGAGGACGTGCTGTTGCCCTCGCACCGCGACATGGCGGCGTTTCTGATTCGCGGCGTGCCGGCCGGGCGGATTTTCGCCCAATATATGGGGCGCGTCGGGGGGATGACACGCGGCAAAGACGGCAACATGCACATGGGCGATCTGAAGCTGAACATCATTTCGATTATCAGCGCGATGGCGGCGTGTGTTCCGGTGGCCGCCGGCGCGGCTTTGGCTTTGCGCTATCAGGGCAAACCCAATGTGGCGTTCGCCTATTTCGGCGACGGCGCCACCAGCCGAGGCGACTGGCATGAAGGTCTCAATTTCGCCTCCGTACAGAAGCTGCCGGTCATTTATATCTGCAACAACAACCAGTACGCTTACTCGACGCCGCTAACGAGCCAGATGGCGTGCGCCAATGTGGCCGACCGGGGGCCGGCGTACAACATGCCGGCTGAAATCGTAGACGGCAACGACGTGTTGGCGGTGCACGAAGCCGGGAAACGGGCGGTCGCGCACGCACGCTCGGGCAAAGGGCCGTACCTTCTGGAATGCAAGACCTTTCGCATGACCGGGCATTCCGCGCACGATGCGGCCGACTACGTTCCGAAGAATCTATGGGACGAGTGGGGCAAGCTCGATCCAATCGTGCGGCTCGAAGCCCGCATGCTGGATAAAGGCTGGACTACGCAGGCGGACCTCGATCAACTGCACGCACGCGTTCACGCCGAAGTGGACGAAGCGGTGGCGTGGGCGGAGCAGAGCCCATTCCCGGATCCGGCAACGCTGCTCGACGACGTCTACGAAAGCTGAACCGACCGGCCATGTCGACTACTTACCTGGAAGCGATCCGCGAAGGATTGTGGGAAGAAATGGAGCGCGACCCGAATGTCTTCCTCATCGGGGAAGACATAGGCCACTACGGCGGAGCGTTCAAAGTGACGGCCGGATTTCTTGAAAAATTCGGCGAAAAACGCGTGGTGGATACACCGATTTCGGAATCGGCGATTGTGGGCGCCTCGATCGGGGCCAGTTTGATGGGCCTGCGGGCGGTGGCCGAGATGCAGTTTTCCGATTTCATCACGTGCGGGTTCGACCAGATCGTTAACTTTGCCGCAAAGTGCCGGTACCGGTGGAATGCGCCGGTGCCCATGGTGATCCGCGCTCCTTCCGGCGGCGGAATTCATGGGGGGCCGTTCCACTCGCAAAATCCCGAGATGTGGTTCGTGCGCACTCCCGGCCTAAAAGTGGTAGCGCCGGCTACGGCATACGATGCCAAGGGCCTCATCAAATCCGCGGTTCGCGACAATGACCCGGTGTTGTTCTTCGAGCACAAAGGACTGTACCGGCGGATCAAGGACGATCTGCCGAGCGGCGACTATACGGTCCCGATCGGCAAGGCCAAGATCGTGCGACGCGGCCGGCATCTCAGCATCATCACTTATGGCGCCATGGTGTGGGTGGCATTGGAAGCCGCGGGAACATTAGCGGAAGAAGGCGTCGACATCGAAGTAGTCGATCTGCGCACACTGCTGCCGCTGGACCGCGAAACGGTCTGCGCGAGCGCCAAAAAGACGTCGAAGGTGCTGCTGCTGCACGAGGACACGCGCACCGGCGGCATGGCGGGCGAACTGGCGGCCACGCTGACAGAGAGTGTGTGGGAATATTTGGACGGTCCGATCGTGCGCGTGACCGCGCCGGATACGCCGGTGCCGTTCAGCGCTCCCTTGGAAGAGGCGTTTCTCCCCAATGCGGAAAAAGTTATCGAGAAGGCTCGCTGGTTGTATCGTTATTGAGCTGCTCTGCGGGGCGGCCGCCGTTGCGGCGGACTACCAGTTCAAAGCCGGGTACGCCACATACGGGCAGGCCAAGGCGCTGGCGCTTGAAGACCGGCGCGGCCATCGCGCGCTGATCGTAAGCGGGGCCTATAATATTCCGCTGCCGGTGGCCGATGCGATCGCCGCGCAGGCCATGAAAGAGTTCAGCCTCGACCGCGCGAATCTGTTGATTCACTCGGTGGCCTCCGGAGAGCCGCGGCCCGTTGATGCCCATACAGCGATCAGCGCGGCCCTGGGCAGCCTGCAGCCGGCGGTTCTGATTTATGGCAACAGCCGCCTGACGATCTCATCGTATGACGGCCGCTGTCTCATCGCGATCTCGCCGGAAGCGTCCCTGGAACCGTGCAACACGCCGGCAGGGGACACGGTACGCGGGCAGATCCGTTCCGCCTATCAGGTGGTGAATGTACCGCACGCGCTGCAAACGCGGGAGGAGGCTCCGGCGCCAGGCGTGCCGCTCCAGACCGTCGCGATCGGGCCGGTCGTGATCTTCTCGGGCCCGTCGAATCTGGCTCAACCCGGCCACCACATGATTCTGGCAACGACGCCGGCGGTCGAGGAAGATGCGAAGTTGAATGCAGCGGTCGGCGAAGTTTATCTGCGGGTCGGCGGCCGGCCCAAGTAGCGGCGTGTTTGACTTGCTCCGAAACCCTGCAGTATAGTAGGCAAGCAGCAGATTCTTTGGAGGTTATCGGATGAGGTCGCGGCTGATCCTTCCCGTCCTGATGGTTGGTTTGTTCGGTTCCGCCATGCCGGTTCTCGCTCACCACTCGACGGCCATGTACAACATGGCGAACCCGGTCACGGTGACAGGCGTCGTGAAGCGCTTCGAATGGACCAATCCGCACGCGCACATTTTCCTCGAAGTGACCGACGAATCCGGGAAGAAGGTGGAGTGGGACATCGAGATGATGAGCCTCAATCACCTGAAATCGTACGGGTGGTCGCACAACACGGTGCAACCGGGGGACACGATCAGCTGCACCGGGGGCGCGGCCAAGAGCGGCCTGCCGGCGATGCTGAGCTCGCTCATCAAGCTGGGCGACGGCCGCATGATCAAATCGTAGGACTGCGCTACGCGGAGGGATTCCATGAAGAAGGCCGTTTGGCTTCTGGCCGGAGTCGTGTGCGCGACCGCCGGCGCCCCGGCATTCGGCGTTCCCTGCGCCAACCTCAGCGTGCTGCCAATTAAGAATGGGACGATCACATCGGCGGACGTGGTGGCCGCGGGAGCGTTTGCGCCTGCGCAGGGCCGGGGGCCGGTGACCGCTTACCGGAAGCTTCCGCCATTCTGCCGGATTTCGGGCACGTTGCGTCCGGCGGCCGATTCGCATGTCGGAATTGAAGTGTGGATGCCCGAGACGGGCTGGAACGGCAAGCTGCAATCGGTCGGCAACGGAGCGTGGGCGGGATCGATCAGCTATCCGGCAATGGCGACGGCGCTGGCGGCCGGGTACGCAACAGCGAGCACCGATACGGGTCACACCGGTAACAGCGGCCGGTTTGTGCTCGAACATCCCGAAGAAGCCACCGATTTCGCGTACCGCGCCGTGCATGAGATGACCGTCGCCGCCAAGGCACTCATCGCCGCGTTTTATGCGAGCGGCCCGAAGTATTCCTATTGGAACGGTTGCTCCACGGGTGGGCGCCAGGCGCTGGTCGAGGCGCAGCGTTATCCGGGCGACTATGACGGCATCATTGCGGGCGCGCCCGCCAACTACGTCACGCACCTTCAGGGAATGCAGGTATGGGCGGCGCAGCAGGCCCACCGCAGCGAAGCGAGCCTGATTCCGGCGGCCAAGCTGGCCGCACTGCATCGCGCCGCGCTCGCGGCCTGCGACGCGCACGATGGCGTAACCGATGGCGTCATAGAAGATCCGAGGGAATGCCGGTTCGATCCAAAAGTGCTGGCTTGTAAAAATGGCGACGGCCCTAACTGCCTGACGCAGCCGCAACTCGAAACCGCCGCCAAATTGTACGCGGGGCCGACGGACCCGCGCACAGGAGCGCAACTCTTTCCCGGTCTCGAGCCCGGGAGCGAGACGGGATGGGCAATGGTGGCCGGCCCTCAACCCATGTCGCTCGCGGTGGAAGTCTACCAATATCTGGTGCACCAGGATCCGGCGTGGGATTACCGGAGCTTCGATCCCGCCAAGGACGTGGCGCTGGCGGATCAAAAGATTGCCAAGACCTGGGACTCGACCGATCCCAATCTGCGGCCTTTCTTTGCGCACGGCGGAAAGCTGCTGATGTATCACGGCTGGGCGGATCCGGGCATTCCGCCGCTCAACAGCGTGGCATATTATACGAGCGTTGTAAAAAACGTGGGCGCCGACGGAGGCGCCGATTCGATCCGCTTGTTCATGGTGCCGGGCATGGGCCACTGCCGCGGCGGCGATGGGACGGACACGTTCGACCCGGTTCAGGCGCTCGACGAATGGGTCGGCAGCGGTAGACCACCCGACCACATCCCGGCGTCGCGCGTTCGCAACGGCGCGTCCGACCGCACACGTCCCTTGTGCCCCTATCCGCAGACTGCGCACTATCAAGGCACAGGAAGCACGGACGAGGCGGCGAACTTCAGCTGCAAATAAAGCGGGGCAGCCCATAAAATTGAACCTACAGTTTCCCTCTGAAAGATGTTACGGTGAGGTTCTGTTAGGGAGATCCAATGCCCACCACGGCGGCCGAGTATCGGCCGGACGCGGGGGAGCGGGCCTTCATCGACAAGGTGATCGCCGGCCGCAGCGGTCGTCCTGGCGCGCTGCTGGGAATCCTGGAAGAAGTTCAGGAACACCATCCCCGTAAGTACCTCTGCCTCGAGACCATTCGTTACGTCGCTGAGAAGACCGGCACGTCACCGGCTCAGATCTTCAGCGTCGTTACCTTCTATGCTCTGTTCAACCGCGAGCCTCAGGGCGAGCATACGATCGCGATCTGCCGTGGAACCGCTTGCCATACGCGCGGATCGCGCAGCCTGCTGGAAACGCTGCGCCTTGAGCTGGGCCTGGATGAGGATGGCGCGCACGCGGACAAACTGACGCTGACAACGCCGGATGGGCAGTTCACGATTCGCACGGTGGCCTGCTTCGGGCAATGCGCGCTCGCGCCCGTCGTGGAATTGGACCATCGCATCTGCGGCCACATGAATGAAGGCGTGCTAAAGCGTGAAGTCCAGGCGCTAACGCCGGAGAAGTCTCAATGAGCCGCATGGAGGACATCAGCTCGTTCAACGCGGTGCGGGAGGCGGGGCTTGCCAAACTACTGCCCGATAAACCGCGGATTGCGGTGGGCATGGGAACCTGCGGACGCGGCAATGGATCGGAAGCGGTATACCGGGCGTTGGCCGAGGCCGCCGAACCCGCCGGAGCACGATTGGCCAGTGTCGGGTGCTTTGGGCCGTGCTCGGAAGAGCCCCTCGTGAGCGTATGGAGACCCGGCAGTCCGCTGGTGATCCTGCGCCGGGTGCAAGAAAGCGATGCCGAGCGCGTGGTCTCCGAACTCGTCGACGGCCGCATTGCACCCGACCTGGCCTGGTGCAAGGTTGAAGAATGGGATCATATTACCGCCCAGATCAAGTACGGCCACGGCTACCCCGAGCTGCCGTCCTGGCACGAGGCGCCGTTCTTCAGGGGACAGAAGAAGATCGTGCTGCGCAATTGCGGGCTGATTGACCCGGAAGATATCGAGGAATATGTCGCGGTCGGTGGCTACGAAGCGTTGTACAAAGCGCTGATCGATAGCCGGCCGGAAGCAATTATCGAGCAGATCAAGGCGGCGCGACTGCGCGGCCGCGGCGGCGCGGGTTACAGCACGGGGCTCAAATGGGAGTTTCTGGCCAAGGCAGCCGCCGACACCAAGTACATCATCTGTAACGCGGACGAAGGCGACCCGGGCGCGTACATGAATCGCAACGAAATCGAAAGCGACCCGCACTCGCTGCTGGAGGGCATGATCATCGGCGGTTACGTGACCGGGGCCAATCTCGGAATCATTTACGTCCGCGCCGAATATCCAGTAGCGGTGCACCGGCTGATGCGCGCGATCGAGCAGGCCCGAGAATACGGGCTACTGGGCGACAACATTCTTGGCCGAGGGTTCAACTTCGACATCGAACTGGTGGAAGGGGCGGGCGCGTTCGTCTGCGGCGAGGAGACAGCCCTTATCGCTTCGCTGGAAGGACTGGCGGGACGACCGCGGCCGCGACCCCCGTTCCCTGCGCAGAAGGGGTTATGGGGCAAACCGACGAACATCAATAACGTCGAGACCTGGTGCAATATCGCGCCGATCGTGATCAAAGGCCCCTCGTGGTTTACGCAGACCGGAAGCGCCAAGAGCGCGGGCACGAAAGTGTTTTCGCTGGTCGGAAAGGTACAAAACACCGGGCTTGTCGAAATGCCTCTGGGCACGCCGATTAAGAATTTCGTGTACGACATCGGCGGCGGCGGGGCAAGCGGGAAGCCGGTAAAAGCAGTGCAGACCGGCGGACCTTCCGGCGGCTGCATTCCGCAAGAGATGTTCGATACCCCGGTTGATTACGAGACGCTGGCGCAGCTCGGATCGATCATGGGCTCGGGCGGCATGGTGGTGATGGATGAAGACAACTGCATGGTCGACGTGGCGCGCTATTTCGTGGAATTTACGCATTCCGAATCGTGCGGCAAATGCGTGCCGTGCCGGGTGGGGCTCGACCAGGCTCTGCAGATATTGAACGGCTTCACCGAAGGCACCGGCACACGGGCCCAACTGGACCTGCTGGACGAGTTGAGCCGGATGGTTCGGGATACGTCGCTGTGCGGACTCGGCCAGACGGCGCCAAATCCGGTCCTGACGACGATGCGGCATTTTCGCGATGAATTCGAGGATCACATCGTGCCGCGGCGCTGCAACGCCGGGGTGTGCGCGCGGCTGGCGTTATCGCCTTGTGAAAACAGCTGCCCGCTGCACATGAATATTCCCCGATACCTGCAACTGCTCAAGGAAGGCCGCCTGGAGGACGCGTTTGTTTCCGTGCTGCTCGACAACCCTTTACCGGCTTCCACCGGCCGGGTCTGTCAGCACCCGTGCGAAGACCGATGCCGGCGCCAGACGCTCGACGCGGCTGTGAACATGCGCGAAGTACATCGATTCATCGCGGATTCAGTACTCACCTCCGAGCGGTTCGAGCGTGTGCGGGCGCGGATTCTGGATCGGCGTCTCGCGCCGACCGGAAAGCGCGCGGCGATTGTGGGCGCCGGGCCTGCCGGGCTGACCGCCGGGTTTTACCTGGCTTTGCTGGGCCACGCGGTGACGGTTTTCGAGAGCCGTCCCGAGCCGGGAGGCATGCTGCGGTATGCGCTGCCCGAGTACCGGCTTCCGAAGAACATGCTGGCGCGCGAGATCGACCTCATCCGGGACGCCGGCGTCGAGTTCTCGCTGAGCACGGCGGTGGGCACAGACGTTTCCTTTGAGCAACTCGAAACCCAGTTCGACGCCGTGTTCCTTTCGATCGGCGCCTGGCATGAATCGTCCGTGAAACTGCCCGGCAGCGAGCTCAAAGGAGTCATGGCGGCCGTGCCGTTCCTCGAGAAGATGGCCCGCGGGGAGCCGGTTGAGCTCGGGCCGCGGGTGATCGTGATCGGCGGAGGCAACGCCGCGATTGATTCAGCCCGCACGGCGCTGCGGCAGGGCGCCGAGAGCATCGTGGTCTATCGCCGGGAACGGAAGGACATGCCGGCCATTGCCGAAGAGACCGATGAAGCCGAACGCGAAGGAGCGAAATTCCTGTTCCTCTCGGCTCCGCACCGCATTCTGGGCGACGCGAACGGGGCGGTAAAAGCGCTGGAAGCGGTCAAGACGCGGCTGGGAGAGTTCGATTCTTCGGGCCGGCAAAAACCGGTGAGCACCGGCGAGATCATCCGGCTGGATTGCAACAGCATTATTCTGGCAGTGGGTGAGAGCGTAGATCCGGAATTCTGCCGGGCTTCAGGTCTGACTCTGGCTCCTTCGGGCACGATTGTGGCGGACCGGTTCACGCTGGCGACCAGCCGGGAAAAATTCTATGCCGGAGGCGACCTGGTCTCCGGGGCGTCGAATGTTTCCAAGGCGATGGCTTTTGGAAAGCGCGCGGCCCGAAGCATCGACCGGACCCTGATGGGCAGTGATCGATTCGGGATGCTGATGCCGAAAATGGAATACGACCAGATCGTCCCGGGTGCGCCAGCCGGTGGTCCACGGCGGAAGTCCCCGGAGTTGCCGGTGAGCACGCGCTTGCGAAGCCCGGCGGAAGTCGTACTCGGCTTTGGCGAGACCGAGGCGGAGGGAGAATGCAACCGCTGCCTCCGCTGCGACGTGCGGACATAAAGAAAGGAGCCTGCTTGCCACAGAAGAGATCGATCCGCATCGACGGAGAATTGGTGCAGGCCACGCGCGGCCAATCGGTTCTCGAAGCGTCCCGCGCCGCGGGCAAGTTTATCCCCACGCTATGCCACTTCGACGGGCTGCGCGATTCCGGTGCGTGCCGGCTCTGCATTGTCGAGGTCTCGGGAACGGGCAAGCTGCTGCCGGCATGCACCACGCCGGTCGAGGAAGGGATGGCCGTCACGACCACGTCACCGCGCTTGACGGCGTACCGGCGCATGGTGATCGAGCTGCTGCTGGCGGAGCGCAATCACATCTGCTCGGTCTGCGTAGCCAACGGGCACTGTGAATTGCAGAAGCTCGCGAGCGTTTTGGGAGTTAGCAGCGTGCGGTTCCGCTATCGGTATCCCGCGCTGCCGGTCGATCATTCACACGAACGGTACCTGCTCGATCACAACCGGTGTGTCTTATGCTCGCGGTGCGTGCGGGTCTGCGCGGAGCTGGAGGGCGCCCACGTATGGGACTTTATGTCACGAGGCATCCAGCTGCGGGTCATCAGCGACCTGAATCAGCCGTGGTCGGATGCCGCCGCGTGCACGAATTGCGGCAAATGCGTGCACGCCTGTCCGACCGGCGCGCTCGTGGAAAAAGGCCGGTCAGTGGAGGAGATGGCCAAGAACTGCGCGCAGGTCATGCAGGTGGCGCTGAGAAGGAGAGCGCATGCATGAGTAAACTCAGGCTGGCGACGGTCTGGCTGGATGGCTGCTCGGGCTGCCACATGTCGCTGCTCGATCTGGACGAAGGGATTCTCGGGGTGGCGGAGAAAGCGGACCTGGTGTATGGACCGCTAGTCGACGCGGTCGAATTTCCCGAGAACGTGGACGTGACGCTGGTCGAGGGAGCGGTGTCAAGCCAGGATGACCTGAAAAAGATTCAATTCATTCGCGGGCGAACACGGTTGCTGGTGGCGCTCGGCGATTGTGCCGTCACCAGCAACGTGCCATCAATGCGCAATTCCATTCCGGTCAGCCGCCTGCTGCGCCGCGTGTACAGCGAGGGCGCCGACGAGGGCGACAGTTTGCCCGGCAGCGATGTGCCGGCATTACTGCCGCAGGCTCGCCCGCTGCACGATTTCGTTACGGTCGACGCGCATCTACCGGGCTGCCCGCCAGCGCCGCAAGTGATTCTGACGCTCCTGTCGGACGTGATGGCTGGGAAGAAACCGGCGGTCGCGACCAAATTCGGCTAGGCGTCCTTTATGAAACGCATCACCATCGACCCGATCACGCGGATTGAAGGGCACGGCAAAATCACGATTCATCTCGATGAATCCGGCGGGGTGACGGGCACGCAGTTTCACGTCACGCAGGTCCGAGGATTCGAGAAATTCGTCGAAGGCCGGCCGTACTACGAAATGCCGGGCATTACGGCGCGGATCTGCGGAATCTGCCCGATCAGCCACTTGATAGCGGCGGCCAAAGCCTGTGATGCCATTATGGCCGTGCGGATTCCACCGGCGGCCGCGATGATTCGGGAATTGATCCACTGCGCTCAGTTTGTGCAATCGCACGCGCTCAGTTTTTTTCACTTGTCCGCGCCCGACCTCCTGCTGGGTTTCGATTCCGATCCGGCTCGCCGCAACTTGCTCGGCCTGGCGGAGCAGCAGCCGGAACTGGCGCGCAACGGGATCGAGCTGCGCAAATTCGGGCAGCGTATTATCGAGGCGGCTGCGGGCGAGCGCGTACATCCGTCGGGGATTGTTCCCGGGGGCATGAACCGTCCGCTTGACCCGGACATCCGGGAGGAGATTCTGGCCGGGCTGGCTCCGGCGCGAAAGATCGCTCACAAGACGCTGGACCTATTCAAGAGTATCGTCGATGAGTTTAGCGATGAGATCGCGAACTTCGGCTCGATGGACACGCTGCACGCGGGCCTGGTGGACGAGGGCGGCGGGATGCAGCTGTACGACGGCTGGATCCGGTTTCGCGATGCCAGCGGCAGCATTACCGCCGATCACCTGGAAGCAGTCCGGTATTCCGATTACATTGGCGAAGCCACGCTGCCCGATTCCTATCTCAAAGCCCCGTACTTCAAACCGAAGGGCTATCCCGGCGGGATCTACCGCGTGGGGCCCCTGGCGCGGCTCAATGCCGCCGACCACCTGGGCACGCCGGCCGCCAACGCCGAGTTGAACGAGTACCGGCAGCGGTTTGGCATGGTAGTGGCCAGTTCCTTCCATTACCACTACGCCCGCCTGATTGAAATCCTGTTTGCCTTGGAGCGGATCGGGGCACTGCTCGATTCACCGCAAATTCTAAACCCGCACGTGCGCGCTCACGCAGGCGTCAATGCGCTCGAGGGAATCGGGATTGCCGAAGCGCCGCGCGGCATTCTGATCCATCATTACAAGGTTGATGAGCAAGGCGCGATGAAGTGGGCCAACCTGATTATCGCGACGGGCCACAATAACCTGGCGATTAATCGGAGCATCGAGCAGGTCAGTAAACGCTACGTACGGGGCGACAAGCTCGAAGAAGGGATGCTCAACCGAGTCTCCGCGGTGGTGCGCGCCTACGACCCCTGCCTCAGCTGTTCGACACACGCCGGAGGGCTTGTGCCGTTGCGGATCGAACTGGTGGACCCCGCGGGCAAGGTATTGGATGAACTTCAAAGCTGACGATCTTCTGATCATCGGTTACGGAAATTCACTGCGCGGAGACGACGATGCGGGACCGGCGGTCGCGCGCGAATTGCGGCGCCGGGGATTCGCCGCGATCGAGACCCACCAGCTCACCCCGGAGTTGGCGGAGACGCTCAGCATCGCGAGTCTCGCATTGTTTGTCGATGCCAACGCGATCAGGGAACCGGGGCGAATTTGGGTGGGAGCCGTCCCGGAAGCGGATCAACCGGTTTTCGAGCATCACCCCAGCCCAGCAGTCTTGCTGCGGCTCGCGCGCGAAGTCTACGGGCGCGCCCCCGAAGCGCTGCTGGTGGCGATCGGCGCGGCTTCGTACGAAATTGGAGCCGGTCTTTCGAGACCGGTACAGCACGCGATCCGCAGGACCGTGGGCGCCATCAGCTGTTTCGCGCGGCATGAAACCGGGAAAACGAAGCGGCAACCCGCCCAATCGGCGGGCGGCTAAGGAGGCCCCTCACCGGTCCCCAGCTTTCTTGGAAAGGGCCCGAATTTCGGGCCGATCCCCAGCTTCCGGCCGAGCCGCAGCCATCGCGACCGCGAGGCCATTAAAATCTGGGCCTCGCAAACGGCGCTGCAATCGCGCTCCCATTGGAGGCGGTTCTGAGCCGCCCGCCACTGATCCACGATTTGACTGCGCGTCGCCCGGTCCCACTGGTACTCGCCTTTGCGAGCGGTGAACGGGACGGATACATCGGCATCAAACAAGATGCCGAATTCGGGCACATCCCGGCTCAAAAACGCGACTTCGCAGAAACCGGAGGCGCGCAGACTGCCCTGAAGGTCCGCGACGCTGAACTGGCGCATCTCGAGCGTGGAGCCGGTGCCGCCGTGAAACGCCAGGTGCTCGCTCACTTCGATACTGCCGTCGCGCCGGCGGTTCACCAAAACGGGAGAATCTCCCAGCAGAATCACGCGATATTCGTGCAGGTCGGGAAAGTGCTCCCGGGTCTGAGCTCCCTGATGGCAGGGCACCGTGCCCACCAGGAACCCGTTCGGCTTGAGGAGACGGCACACCTCGGTGAGGGCCCGCTCCGGCGGAGCAGCCACATGTTCGAGGACATCCGCGGAGATGATGAAGTCGTACAGCCCCGCGAGTTCGGGATGGGTCTCGTTGAAATCGACTCGTGGTTCGCGGTCAAAGTAAGTATTGGTGTAATTGAATTTTTCCGCCAACCGGCCCGCGTAGGTTTCCTTGTCGGTCATGCCCAGGGCGCGCACGGCCCGCAGCGTAGGGAACCCGGGCAGCGGCAGGCTCTGGCCGAACAGTTCCAGGGAGAGCAGGTGGATCAACGCACGCACTCGGACGTTCGATCCGCAAGCGCAACTCGCTTCTTCGGTGGAGAACCTGTCAATTTGGTTGAGGGCGCCGCAGGCGTTACAGGTGAACGAAACCATTAATGCAACCTACCCTCACGGGTGCGGGAAATCTTAGGACAATTATCCTCTCTAGCGGTGAGTCGAAGTATATTTGGTTCCGGCATGGGACGTCAAGACTCGGAGGCCGAGCGCCGGAATCAGCTTTCGGCAGAACGATTTGATTGCTTGAGCAATCCGTTACTTCTTCGCCGCGGCCGCGTCTTTGAGAGCCTTCAGGCGCGGCAGGTCGCGATCTTCCTCGTGGCAAGCTGCCTCAGTCAGCTCGAATTTCTCCCGGTTGAATGAAAGCGAGACCGTCCAGGGCCGCGTGTACACTACGGGATCGGTGACGGTCGCCTCGTAGTGAACTGTGTCCGGCCCGACGGGAGTGAACCGTTCCACGACATGCTCGGCATAGCTTACGATCTCGCCGGCCTCGTTCAGCCAGGTCTTGCCGTTCAGGTTAGTCGTATCGACCACCAGCGTGTCGCCTTCCCATCGGCCGATCGAATCGCCCTGCCACAACCGGATCGTGTCGGGCAGGTGCGCGCCACCGTTCAACCGCACGATACGCCAAGACATCCGCTCGTGCAAAAACACCAGGTAGTCAGCGGTCTGAACGAGGTGGAACGCCGTAGGGACGTACATCGATCGCGGCACGCCGGCCGGGAAGCAATGCGCGGTAGGATCGTCGTACCCGCGCTCGGTACGCTGGCGGCTGGCGAGCTCCTGCACGGCCCACGGCCGCATCGGCAATTTTCCATCGGCGGGATCGACGATCACGCCGCGTCCGGGCGGCGTGAGGTTATCGGGAGTAGGCGCACGTTTTTCCAAGCCGTAGTTGGCGCCTCCGGCATCAGGCTCGTAAAAGCCCTGGAAATCCGGCTTGCCATCAGGCTTCCGGCGGATATTAGCGGCTTTGGACAGATTCGCGGGCGCGCGGCGGTCCGCGGGAGGCGCGGCCAGGGGCGGGACGGTCGAGCCGTCGCCCGGATACCAGGTGCGCGGCTCGCGCGTGAATGCTCCGTTGGCCTCTTCGGTCTCCGCTTCGCAGACATACTCGAACAGCCGGTCCCGATCGGTGCGGCGGCGCAGGACGAGGCTAAAAGTCCAGGGCCTGGCGAAGACTTTCGAGTCGTCGATCGTTGCCTGGTATTGAATTGTGCCGGCATCCGTCATGCGGTAACGCTCGATTACGTGCAGCGCGCCGCTGTGAAAATCGCCCGCCATGTCGAGCCAGGTTTTATCGTTCATGTTGCTGACGTCGACCACAAGCGTATCTCCCTCCCAATGTCCGCGCGAATCGCCCATCCAGGAATCGAGGTCGGCCGGGTGCCGGCTGCCGTCGGTGTAAATGAGGCGATAATCGAGCGACCACTCGAAGGCCATGGCAATGGCCTCCGGGGTCTGAAAAATCTGGAAGGGATAATCCAGGTACATAATCCGCGGCGTGCCGGGTATGTAGCACTGATTGAGCGGATCGGCTTTCTGCCGGTTCTGAAAATTTTCAGCTTTTTTCGCCACAGCCCAAGGCTGATAAGGAATCGAGCCGCCAGCAACGACCGACCGGCCGGCCAGCATATTCAGGCGGGCGGCGTGATCGTCGAGATCGGCTCCCGCTGTGCTGGACGCTTGCCAAATCCCTTCCAGATTGGGCTTTCCATCAGGCGTCCGAGGCAGTATCTGTCGCGCTCCTGGTGCGGCAGTCAACGTAGTGGCGAGGCCGAGCGCCGCAATTGCGGCGCGATAGTAATTGTGCATAGTAGAACAAGTTTCCGCCTCGCGAAGGCTGTTATGTCATTGCGAGAAGCGGTACAGACACTATCAAAACACAGATTTGCACGGCCGAACCGCGAATGAGCGTGCAACATCTTCCGGCGGGCGGTTGTGTAACATCGAGGGCCAAGGCCGTCGGCGTGCGGGTAACTGCGGAGAAAGGCAACCCGTAGGAAAAAATATGAGGCTAGCATTGATTTTCGTTTTAGGTGCGGCCGCGGCGTGGTGTACCGAGCCGTTTGCGATTGGAGTCAAAGGCGGTGTACCAATCAATGATTTCGTGAATGGAACCAACACCGCCAGCGGCGTTCTTAACAGTACTACGAACCGGTACATCGTCGGGCCCGAACTAGAGTTGAATCTGCCGTGGGGCTTCGGGGTGGAGTTCGACGCGATGTACCGTCATTACAATTTTCAGGGCTTCGGGGTCTCCGGGACAGCAAACACGAAGACCAGCACGGGGGCCTGGGAATTTCCGCTGCTCGCCAAATGGCGGGTGCCCATTCCGGTGCTACACCCGTTCATCGACGGCGGCGTGTCGTGGGATCATCTGACGGGAGCGGGCGTTACGGCGTCCAGCGTTTTCCCGGGATCGAACTCGGGCCCGGGAGTCGATAACAACACGGTGTTCGGGTATGTCGGCGGAGCTGGGATCGAAATCCAGGCGAAACACGTCCGCATCGAACCCGAGATCCGATACACCCGATGGGGATCGCAGCACTTCATCAGCTCAAACGGCATCTCGACCGGAGGCGTAACTTCGGGGAGCGCGTTTTCCAGCAACCAGAACCAGCTGGAGCTTCTGGTCGGGCTGACGTTCGGCGGAGCCCGCTAGGGCGGCGGTCATCGTCATCGGCAAGCTTATCCCGCACACCGAGCGGCATTCGCGGATAATCAGGGGATGGTGAACCGATGGCGATGACCACGCAGTTGCGCGAGTTATTGCGCACGGACCATCTGCTGGCAGCGCCGGGCGCCTACGATTGCATTACTGCGCGCCTGGTAGAGCAGGCGGGGTTCTCCGTCGTGTATATGACGGGTGCGGGCACTGCGGCGACGCTAGGCTACCCCGATTATGGCCTGGTGACAATGTCGGAGATGGCGGACAACGCCGGCCGGCTGGCGATGGCGGTGCGCATTCCAGTGATCGCGGACGCCGATACAGGCTACGGCAACGAACTAAACGTGGTCCGCACCGTGCGCGAATTCGAGCGGCGGGGCGTGGCCGGTATTCACATTGAGGACCAGGGATTCCCCAAAAAATGCGGGCACCTGGAAAATAAGACTGTAGTTTCGCTGGAGGAATACACGGCGAAGATCCGCGCGGCGGCGGCAGCGAGGGGGGAGCCGGAGTTCCTGATTATCGCTCGAACGGATGCGCGCGCGGTACTGGGGTTCGACGAGGCGATCCGCCGCGCCAACGCCGCGCTCGATGCCGGCGCCGACATGGCGTTCGTCGAGGCGCCGCAGAGTCGCGAAGAGGCGGCAGCCGTACCGCGCCTGGTGAACGGCCCGTGTCTGCTCAACGTAGTCTGGCGCGGCAAAACGCCGGACATACCCCTCGACGAAGCAGAAGCGATGGGCTATAGACTGGCGATCCTGCCGGCGATGCTATTTACGGCAGTAATCGGAGCCTGCGACGGCACGCTGGCGGAATTGCGGCGCACGCACCGGCATCCGGTTCCCGCCGCAGATCTCTCACCGGCCGAAGCCTTCCGACGCTTCGGCGCCGACGAGTGGGACCAAGTCCGAAACCGCTAGTTTCGATTGCCCGACCGGTTCGGTTGGTGGCCGGCATCCTGCTCACCTTCCAGGCAATAGTGTTCGAACAGGTCCGTGTCAGGCAGAAGCCCTTCCACGAAGCTGACGGTAACGGGCTGGGTGAAGGTCTTCGGATCGGTCACGGTTAAGGTCACCTCGAGGTGTCCGTAGTCGCGCCGGTGGAACCGCTCTTCCACGCGCATTTCCTCGCTGTGGCCGTGGCCGCGCGCATCCAGCCAGCTTTTATCGTTGAATCCGACGGTATCGACAACCAGCGTGTCGCCCTCCCACTTGCCGACGGAATAACCCATCCACGAAGGCGAGGGATCGGTCAGCTGCTTGCGGCCGTCGGTGAAGATCTGACGGAAGGTGGTCTCGACTTCGTAGAGCACGATGACCACGCGCGGCGTTTGAATAATCTTGAAGGGCTCCGGCAGCAGGTCGGCGTGCGGCGTTCCGTCAGGCAGACAATTCAGGGTAGGATTGAAGGCACCCGGCCCGCTGTTCTTGCGCAGGATCTCTTTTCCATAAGCCGTCAGGGGCTCCGCGTCCGGCTTGAAATCGGACAGGAGGTTGCGGAAGTATTTTGAATTGGGTGATTCGCCCAACCCGAACAAGCCCGGCCCGCGCGGTTCGGTTTCCACCTGCCAGATGCCGGAGAGATCGGGCTTCCCGTTCACCCGTGGCGCCGGCCCCCCCATGTTCACTTTTCCGTCGGCGGTGCGCGGAGCGTCAGCCATCGGTTGATTGATCCACTGCGCCGGGGCGCTCAGGCACGCTCCCAATAGTGCCATTCCCATCCAGAGCTGTACACGCATATTGCTGTATTAAATCACAAGCCGCAGCTTTCAATGGTTTCCGAAGCAACGGCGACCGGCAGGTATTATAGGGAGAGCACTCGATGAGCGATACGTCGCAACTCCGCAAGTTAACGGCGCATGTGAAGGCCGCGGGTTGAGCGTCCAAGCTGAGTCCAAAGGTGTTGGACACGATTTTGGCGCGCCTGCCCCGATGGGCCGACGACAATGTGCTGGTGGGGTTTGACACCGCCGACGATGCCGGCGTGTACAAACTGACGGCGGAGCTCGCGCTCGTGCAGACAGTCGACTTTTTCACGCCTATCGTCGATGATCCGTTCACGTTCGGGGCCATCGCGGCGGCGAATTCGCTGAGCGATGTGTACGCCATGGGCGGACGGCCGATCTCGGCGCTTTCGATTGTGGCGTACCCGGCGAAAGGGGACCTGACCGACCTCGAGCAGATCCTCAAAGGCGGCGCTGAGAAGATGCGCGAGGCGGGCTGCTCGATCCTGGGCGGGCACAGCATCGCCGATGACGAGATCAAATTCGGCTACTCGGTGACCGGTACTGTCCATCCAGAACGAGTCAAGGCCAACGCCAATGCCCGTCCGGGTGACGCGCTCGTGTTCACCAAGCGCATCGGGACGGGCGTGATCGCGACGGCGCTGAAACGCGGTGTTGCGGCCGAGGAACATGTGAACGAAGCCGTCCGCTCCATGCTCACGCTGAACAAGCGCGCCTGCGAAGCAATGCTGCGCTTCGACGTGCACGGCTGCACCGACATCACCGGATTCGGGCTGATCGGCCACACCCGCGAAATGGCGCTCGCCAGTAGGGTGACGCTCGAAATTGAAGCTGACCGCATTCGGTTCCTGCCCGGCGCCGTCGAATATGCACGCCAAGGCGCGGTGCCCGGCGGTCTGACCAACAACCGCGACTTCGTCTCATGCGCGGTGGAAACCGAGCGCACGCTGCCGCGCGAAGTGGAGGATTTGCTCTATGACCCGCAGACTTCCGGGGGCCTGCTGATCACACTGCCGCCGGTTGACGCGGTTGCGCTCGAACGGCTATTGCCGGAAGCCTACGAGGTCGGCCGCGTAATCCCGCGCGGGCCGAAACCGATCCGACTGCTATGACGCACAACCCCATCATTGTTGCTCTCGATTTCGAAACGGCCGTAGAGGCTTCCACTCTGGTTGCCCGCCTCGGAGACCGCGTCAACTTCTACAAAGTCGGCATGGAACTCTATGCCGCCGCGGGTATGGCATATGCGAAAGAACTCCGCGCGCAAGGCAAAGAGGTCTTCCTCGATATGAAGTTCTACGATATTCCGGAGACCGTGCGACGCGCAGTTTGCCAGGTAGCGCGCGCCGGGCTGCAATTTCTCACCGTGCACGGCAGCGACGCCGTCATGCGCGCAGCGCTGGAGGGGCGCGGCGCATCGAGCTTGAGGCTGCTGGCGGTCACGGTGCTGACCAGTTTCGACCGCGACGATATCGCGGACCTCGGCTACCCCTGCGAGGTATCGAACTTAGTGGATCTGCGGGTGCAAAAAGCCATGGCGCTCGGGGTTGACGGCGTGGTCGCCTCGCCGCTCGATGCGGCCCGGATCCGGCGGGCTACCGGGCCGAGTGCCATCCTGGTCACTCCCGGCGTCCGCTCGGCCGGATCTGAGAAGGGCGACCAGAAGCGAGTCGCCACACCGGCCGAAGCCATCCGTAATGGCGCCAACTACGTTGTGATTGGCAGGCAGATTTCGCGCGCGGCTGATCCGGCCGGCGCCGCCGATCGAGTCCTCGAAGAGATTGCGGGCGTCTGAAATTTCACCATGAAAACGATAGCTCGGTTCCTCCTAGCAATTACGGCCGGCATCGGCCTGGCCGCCGCGCAGCAGAGCCCGCCGGCCCACGCCACCGTAACGGTGGGCGGGAAGAAAATCACGATTCAGTATTCGGCGCCCTCGGTGCATGGCCGCAAGATTTTTGGCGATGGCGGTCTGTTATCGCGTGATCCGACCTATCCGGCATGGCGCGCCGGCGCGAATTCCGCGACCGCGTTCCACACCGACGCCGATCTCGACGTCGGCGGCCTTTCAGTCCCCAAGGGCGACTACACCCTCTACTGCTGGGTGAAGAATCCCGATGCCTGGGAGTTGATCATCAACAAAGAGACTGGGCAGTGGGGATTGAGCTACAACGCGTCGCGCGACCTCGGCCGCGTGAAAATGTCCATGAGCAAGCCGCCCTCGCCGATCGAGACAATGAAGTACACACTGACAGTTCCCGGCAGCAAAAAAGTCAAACTGGAACTCGCGTGGGAGAACCACGTGGCATCCGTCCCGATCACCGTAAAGTAACGGCTCCCCAGGCTTCATCGGCTTAATGAAAACTTTACAGCCAGGGATGCATTCCCCAATTGGACGTTCACGGTGGCGAAGCGTGAATTGGGGATTTTGTTCGTATGTGCGACAAAGCTGGCGGAAGCCGAGCCGGCCGGTATGGTGACGGAGGAAGGGACGCTCAACTGACCGGCTGTTGACGAAACCGCCACGGCAATGCCACCCGAAGGCGCCGTGCTGGTCAGCGTGACGACACAGTTGCTCGTCGAATAGGACCGGAGGTACGTCGGGCTGCACGTGAACGATGCAAGGCTGACAGGCCCAAGAAGGCTCAGCGCGGCGCTCTTCGTACTACCGTTCAAGGTCGCACTCACGGTGGCGCTCTGACTGGTGGTGATCGATCCCGCCGCAGCGCTGAACGTCGCTGAGAGCGATCCCGCCGGAATACTGAGAGAGGCCGGCACGCTCAGCAAGGAAGTATTGGCGGCCAGGTTCACGGTGGCGCCCCCTGAAGGCGCGCCAGACGTCAGAGTTACCGTGCACGTGCTGACTCCGCCCGAAGAAAGGCTCGGGGGTGAGCACTGCACGGCTGAAACTCCCGCGGGGGGCAGGATAGTCAGTGCGGCGGTCTGGGACGATCCGGAGTACGAAGCAGAGATCGTCACCGGAGTCGATGCCGTCACCGAGGACGTCGTGATGCCGAATGTGGCGGAGATCGCGCCCGACGGCACCGTGACGCTGGCAGGAACCGCCGCGGCGCTCGAATTGGAACTGGCGAGCGCAACAAGGGTTCCCGTCGACGGAGCAGGGACACTGAGAGTCACGGTGTTGGACGTAGTGACGGCGCCACCCGTGACCGTGCCGGGATTAAGGCTGATTCCCGCCGGAGCGATGGCACAGTAAAGCGCGGCGCCGGCGCCACCATACTCATAAGCCCCAATATCAATACCGGCGCCTGAAGCCGTCCGAACCTGCCCGCAACTCGGATCGAGGTATTGGTAGCCGGGGACCAGCGAGACGCCGTCCGCCGAACCAGCCGCGGTTCCGGTGTTGATGGCCGGAGAAGTGGACGTCAGATGATAGTCATACGCTGCCTGGTTCACGAAGAGCGGGTTGGCAGTCAGGTTCGCAGTGAGCACCGCATTAGTCTGAGTGCTGATTGCACCGGTGCCGTAGAAAATATTGTTGGTTACGATTGCCGGAGTAGCATCGGCCAAACCAATGCTGAGAAAGTTCGCGCTGGCGCTCTTATCGTTCACCAGAGTGTTGTTCACAACGTAAAATTCGGTGCTGGGATTGATCGAACTGGTGGCGCCGGCCAGGTATCCGACCACGTTGCTTCCGGTATCATTCGGCCCTTTTTGGATCAGGTTTCCGATCAGGAAGGAGCGGCCTCCCCTGAGGTCAATCTCCGAGGCGGTTGTCCCCTGCTCCGAGGTGAGACGATTAAAAAGAAGGTAATTTTCCGCCGCCTGAGTTTTGACCAAGTCGCCTGCATTGGCGTTGTGCGAATAGCAGTACTGCAGAGTGAACCGGGCGGCAGCGTTGATGTCTAAGTTATGAGTGAGTCCATTGCCGAATCCGTTGTGATTCAACTCAGTCGCTTGCACCAGGATTTGTGAGGCCGCATTGGCGGTGGTTTGCAGCCCTACCTGGTTGTCATGGATATAGGAGTTGAGAACCGACAAATTGGCGCCAGTCATGAGGATCGCCGCGGCGTTATTCCCCGAGCTGGCAGCGCCCGTCAACTCTACGGTATCGATGGTGATATTGTTGCCATGGAAAAGCCAGGCCGCGCCACCCGAATTCAGACCGGCGGCATTGATCAACGCGCGGCCGTTGATTCCTTTCACCGTAATTCCGTTCGCGGTAATGGTGCAGACGTCACCGGAATAGGTTCCGGCAGCATCAATTTTGATTGTGGCGCCATCCGCGGCCGCGGTCAGGGCCGCGCAAGGGGAAGTGTAGGTCTGGCCTGGACCGACCATCAAGACAGGCGGTCCGCCCGCGGGGTTCAGCACAACGGAGTTGGTAAGCGAAGTCCCGCTGAGTGACGCGGTCAGAACCGAGGATTGCGAGGCGGTAACCGTGCCGGCGGTCGCCGTAAACGTGGTTGAACTCGAGCCCGCCGGCACGGTAACGGAGGCGGGGATCGCCAGGGATGAACTGCTGGAAGTCAACCCGACGGCCGCACCGCCGGAAGGCGCGAGTCCGCTCAGAATCAAGGTGCAAGTGCTCGATCCGGCCGGCGCCAGGCTCGACGGCATACAGGCCAGCGAACTCGGCACGATGGCGGGAGTCGCCGCGGCTGGAGGATTCAGGGTTAGCGATGCCTGCGATACGGCGCTGCCGAGAGTAGCGGTGATGGTGACGGTCGCAGCCGTGTTGACGCTCGAGGCATTGGCCGTAAATGCGATAGAAGCCGATCCCGCCGCCACCGCTACGCTGGAGGGAACGCTCAGACTGGTGGAGTTGCTCAGGATGCCGACGGTGGTCCCGCCGCTCGGGGCAATCCCGCTCAGAGTCACGGTGCAATTGGAGGCTCCCGGAGTGGTAATCGACGAGGGGCTGCACGCAACCGAACTCAGGCCAGGCAGCGAACCGACGGTCAGCGTTCCGCCGGCTGCACTCGCAGCCGAAGACACACCGCCGGAAGAAGCGGCCATAGGATTGACAATGCCGAAATTGATGGTGCCCGCCGAGATGGAAGGCGTAATCGCGACGGTGGCGACAACTCCATCGGCAATGCTGTTTGTGTTGAGGCCGGAAGCTAGACAGTCGAGGCTGCCCGCGGCCGCGGAACAACTGAGCGACTTACCGGCCGCCGTGAGCGAGGCACCCAGACTGAGCGATATCGAGGAAACAGAGGACGAAGGATAACTCAGGGTCCACTGCAGGCTCGCCGGCCCGCTGGAGCCGCTAAGCGAGAGAGCGAGCGAGGCCGTGGCGCCCGGTGCAATGGCGGTGGAACCGAGGGCCAAAGATACCGACTGCGCCGCCGCTGCACCTTCCCACACCAGAAGGTAAACGATTGGCGAGAAACAGCATTTTTTAAAAATGCGGTAAGTTCCCCGTGACCTAATCACGGGCTGAGTCTAAGGAAGCGCTACCTGCCACTCAATATGCGCTTTAGAAGGGATGGAGTAATATCACTGGCAATGTCTATCGTTAAACAACAGCGTTTCACACGATAACTCCTGGCTGTACTCCGCCGGGAATCACCTACCGGAAACGTTCGAACACCCAATCACTTCAGGTGTCGGCTGACGGACAGCACCAACGCGCAGCAACCGGTCTGTCGACTAAGGCTGGGCCGAAACCGGAGCCGCCGGCGTGCCCACGGGTAGCGGCTCCTTGCCATCGAGCACAAATGTGAGCAGCTTCGGTTGCAGGGGATTCGGACCTCCGCCAAATGGCCCGGCGGTGTTCGCTTCCGCAGCTCCTGCGGTTCCAGGGGCTGCAACGGTGCCGGCGCGCGCCGGCGGATTCGCGCCGCCGCGGTTGCCACCACCGCCGAACGGGGAAACCACCCGGCCCGTGCCGCCCATCACGGAGACGTACTGCTTACCATCGAGTTGATAGGTAACCGGCGGGCCCATGCCGCCGCGCAAGCCCGTCTGCAATTCGAAAAGTTTCTCGCCTTTGTCGGCGCTGTAGGCGACCAGCCGGCCATCGGGAATCACCTGAAATACCAGGTTACCCGCGGTGGTGACAGTGCCCCCGCCGATTGCGCCGCCACCCGGCACGCGCCAGCGTTCTTTCTGCGTGACCGGATCCCACGCCACAAGGGCGCCGCCGCGCGGCCCATCGTTCACCGTCGGACCGATCGTTTGCGGGGTCGGGCGCGTCGGAACGGGCGCAGGCGGCGCCGCGCTCTGCGGCCCGAAGCCAAAAACGATTCCCATATTTTGCTGTCCGGGCCGATAGGTGAAATTGGGCTGTACCTGGTAGGAAAAACTGCTGCTGGTGGAGGTCGGAATATACACCAAACCGGTGTTGGGGTTGTAGGACATCGGCGACCAATTATGCGCGCCGCCCGGCCCCGGCGCCAGGGTGATGCGGGATGCATCGTTGTACCGCGCTTCCTCGTTCACTATCGGCCGGCCGCTCTTTTCATCCAATCCCTTGGCCCAAGTGACAGCGGCGAACGGCTGGCCGGAAATGAATTCTCCCGTGAGCCGGTCGAGCACGTAGTAAAACCCGTTCTTGTTGGCCTGCATGATAACCTTGCGCCGGCGGCCGCGGATGGTGAGATCGGCCAGGATCATTTGCTGCACGCTATCGAAATCCCACGAATCGTTTGGCACCATCTGGTAGTGCCACTTCAGCTCGCCGGTCTCCGGCCTTACCGCGACGATGGAGCACACATACAGATTATCTTTGCCGTTCTGCTTGCGCAGTTCGTCCGGCCACGGTCCCGCGTTACCGGTGCCGACGTATAGCAAGTCGGCGTCGGGATCGTACGCAATCCCATCCCATACCGTGCCGCCGCCGCCAAGCTTCCACCATTCGCCTTGCCAGGTCGCCGCGGCCTTGCGCATCGCCTCGCTCTCGAACGGTTTCGCAGGGTCACCGGGGACAGTATAGAAGCGCCACGCGAACTGACCGCTTTTTGCGTCAAACGCGCTGAAGAAACCGCGGACCGGATACTCCGAACCGCTGACTCCGATGATCACTTTACCCTTGGCAATACGGGGCGCCATCGTGATTGTGTAGTTATCCTGCGGATAGGCAACGCGGGCTTCCCATGCGACCTTGCCGGTCCGGGCATCGAAGGCTTCCAGGCGTCCGTCAATTACCGGCGCGATCAGGAGACCGTCATAGAGTGCCAGGCCCCGGTTGACAACGCCGCAGCAGATTTTCGGACGCACAGCCGTTTGGTTCACTTCGGGGTCCCAGCGCCAGAGCTCCTTGCCCGTCCGGATGTCGAGGGCGAAAACGACGCTCCAGTTGGTTATGCCGTACAGGGCGCCGTTCCAGACGAGTGGTGTTGCCTCCTGCGACCCTCCGCCGAGGCCCAGATCGTAGGACCAGGCCAAACCAAGACGATTGACGTTGCCAGCGTTGATTTGCGCGAGGGGGCTATACCGGTTTTCATTGTAGTTGAGCCCGTAAGTGAGCCACTCCTCGCCAGTCTTGCCGGCGTTCCTCAACACCGCGTCGTCTACCGTCCGGGATGGCTGCCCGAGAACCGCTGCGGCCATTAGCCCGAGCCCCAGCACCGGCACATAAAAAAATATCGTTCTGAATTCGCGCATTTCTCAGATACCTCGTGGCGGCAGGCGTATTTGCGTGGATTATAACAAACCGGCGGCTACGACTTCGCCTCACGCAGCCTGGTCTTCGCGTAAATTGGCGCGGTGCTCGAACGTGTTTAAAAAATCACAAGCGGCTGCCATCGTACAGTAGACTCCGAGTTGAAGAGGCTTAGGTGTTTTGGTAATAGATGGCATAGGGAGGGCTTGCTAAGGGCCCTCACTTCAGAATTACTTGATTGGGAGGATTCGACGTATCGCTGAAGCTTGCTGAAATGCCTTGTCTGGTTCCGCCGTGCTGCAGGTCCCGGTCGACGGCTTGCGCCTTCGTACCGGCTGGTTATGACCGCGAGTGGGGATTACGGATCACCACAGGCGCCAACGCGCACCATACCAATAACGATTAAGTGAAGCACGAGCACGACACCGAGTGTGGGTCGTGACGCTGCGGGAGTGTGATCGCCGCTGTTGTCTCCCTGGAGCTCATGATCCAAGGTTCTCGACCTTTTATAAGACCGGCCGGCATACCGCTTTGGTAAGCGGCCGCAATTCATGGAATGGGGTGCCGAATGCGACCTTTGCTTGTGATTGCAAGTGCAACGCTGTTGATACCGATTTTGGGAAGAACACAACAAAAGAACACTACCGCCGCGCCGGCGCCGCCGTCTGCCGGTATGGAGTGCGTGGATCATCTGCAAATGCCCGAGTTTCCGAGGACGGCGCTGGAATCCAAAGTCGATGGTTCGGTATGGACATGGGTTCAGGTAACGCCGCAAGGAAAGGCGGATAAGATCAGCACGCAAGTTGTCTCCGCATATGGAACGGGACCCAAGTTACTGACCCCACCCGTGGAAAAGGCGCTACAGGAATCACAGTTCAAAGCCAGCTGCGCGGGCAAGACGGTTTCGGTAGTCTTCCGTTACGAGTTACATGGCGAGGCGACCACAAATCCCAAAGTAACGACGCGAACCGAGACTCCAAATATCGTTTACATCGAGAGCCAGCCCGAAGGGGCGGCGGTCAGCGCCAGTAACCACGGATCGAGCAAGTAGGGCGACCGTTAGAAGAGGCGGACGATGCGGCCTTAGATCGAGGTAATTTCAGCCAACACGAGCCATCACCCCTCTGTACATTGGAATACGAGGCAGGTACGCAATGGCAACGTGTTTGCGGCGTCGGCATCGGCGATGAAGATCTTAGCGGCGGGTTTCCTCTCTCTTTGTATAACGGCGCACTTAACCGCTCAACCAGCAGGAAGTGAACCGCAAAAAACGCCTGAGGCAGCAGTTGCCAACCCGGATTCCCCGCAGTCCGACGAGGCGCCTAACCGGTCAACCGTGGCAGTCCAGCCGGGGCCGCCCGTCCTCAAGCAGAAGGATATCTATGAAGCATCCGGCTGGTTACACCCGTTTGTGCGCATGCCGAAATACGTGCTTCTCGATCAGAAGGCGATCTGGACAAGTCCGTTCCACACCGCAAAGCAGGATCTGAAATGGTGGGCGATTATTGGCGGCGCGACCGCGGCCCTGGTAGCCACTGACCAGTGGTCGGTCCGGCAACTCCCGAATACCAAAGGTCAGGTGGCCGTGAGTAATTGGGCATCTCGTGTGGGCTCGGCATACTCGCTGATCCCGATCAGCGCCGGTTTTTATCTTCTGGGAACCGACACGCGGGGCGAGCGACTCCGCGAGACCGGCCTGATTGGATTCGAGAGCCTGATCGACGTCAACCTGGTGGCGGAAGGGATCAAGATGGTGGCTGACCGCGCCCGGCCGACCGAGAGCGATGGCAAGGGACATTTCGAAGATAGCCCGGGCTCGCGCTGGAAATCCAGCTTCCCTTCGGGCCACGCCGTGAGCACATGGGCGCTGGCTTCCGTGATCGCGCATGAATATCCGCATCCTCTGATCGTGCCGATTATTGCTTATGGCCTGGCCTCAACGGTGGTAATGGCCCGCGTGGGCGCGCGGCAGCATTTTCCCGGGGACGTGGTGGCGGGCTCGGCAATCGGCTGGTTTGTCGGAGATTTTGTCTACGGCCGGAGGCATAACGGCAGCCTTGATCATAAGCCGACCGTGGCCGAACGAATTCTCAATCACCTCCGCATCGGCGGGAGTATTGAATGAGCGGGGCGCGCCGGGTCATTGCTGCGCTATCCTCATAAAATGTCTGCTCCGCAGCCGGGCGATCGGGATCGCGAACTCAGCGATTTTCTGTTCCGGCTCGCGCACGACATCCGGTCGCCCCTCCGGGCGATTCGCGCCCACGCCGAATTAATCGTAAAGGAACAGAGGGCGTCGGCTGATCCACGCCTCGGCTTCATCGTCTCAGGGGCGCAAAACATCGAACTGCTGGCCAATGGACTTTCGAGCTATGCCGCGGCCCTGCGCATTGAGCAAGCCACATTTCAGCCGGTCCAGACTTCCGTGCTGCTACGGCTCGCATTGGCTAAACTGCGCGCGGAAATCCAGAAATGCAGCGCCGAAATCACCTATGATCCTTTGCCGGCGGTTGCGGGAAACCCGGACCAACTGGCGCGCCTTTTCGAGAACCTGGTCGAGAACGCGCTTCGGCACGGGAAAGCGGAGGCAGCACGCCTCCAGGTTTCAGCGGTGCGGCAGCAAGAAGAGTGGATCTTTTCTATTCGCGACAACGGCATCGGTATTGAACCGGCTTATTTGGAGCGGATTTTTCAGCCGTTCGAGCGGCTGCGCGGGAAAGAGTCCGCAGGTCCCGGACTTGGACTGACGATTGCACGCGAGATTGTACGAAAGCATGGCGGCAGGATTTGGGCCGAATCACTGGCCGGCGCGGGCTCGACTTTTTTCTTCACGCTGCGGGCGCTTTCTTAGCGGCGCCCAGCCGCTGAGCGCCCGTAGAGAAGTCAGGCGCTCCCGGCGGCTTTTTCCTCTTCTTCGCGGTAGGCGCGCAGTTTGTTGTACAGCGTGTGCAAGCCGATGTCGAGGATTTCGGCCGCGCGCTTCCGGTTGTTGTTGGTGTGCTTCAAAACGAGCCGGATGTAGGCCTCTTCCACTTCCTTCATGCGCGCGCCCACCGGGATCTGCAGTTGATCGCTTGCCGTGGGTTGCGGCGGCGGTTCGGGCGACGGGGCCAGCGCGGTAGGGAGATGGCGCATCTGGACTTCGCCTTCTCCCGCAAGAATCACGGCCCTCTCAACCACGTTGCGCAACTCCCGCACATTTCCCGGCCAGGCGTACTCATCAAAGCGCTGCAGCACGTCCGCGCTGAGGTGCGTCACACGGCAACCGTGCTTCTTATTCAGGTCGCGAATCAAAGCTGCCGCGATCAGCGGGATGTCCTGTTTGCGTTCCCGCAACGACGGAAGCGAAATGTGAAAAACGTTGAGCCTGTAGTACAGATCTTCGCGGAGCAGCTTGTTCTGGATGGCTTTTTCCGGGGAATGATTGGTCGCGGCCAGCACGCGAACGGCGATCGGGATATCGGTGCCGCCGCCGAGGCGCCGGACCTTGGATTCCTCGATTACGCGAAGCAGCTTGGCTTGCGTGCCGATCGGCATTTCGCCGATCTCATCCAGCAGCAGAGTCCCGTTCTGGGCCCGTTCGAAGCACCCGGCGCGCCGCTCCACCGCGCCCGTAAACGCTCCCTTTTCGTGGCCGAACAGCTCGCTCTCCATGAGACTTTCCGGCAGCGCGGCGCAGTTGACAGCGATGAAGGGGCCACCGCTGCGCGGGCTCAATCGATGAATGGCGCGAGCGACGAGTTCCTTGCCGCTGCCGCTTTCGCCGGTGATCAACACAGAGGCCGTGGTCGGCGCGATCTGGCGGATCAAGGAGAAGATCTGCCGCATCTGCTGCGAATCTCCGACCAAGTCGCCCAACACTCCTTGATAACTGAGCTGGCGGTTTAAGAGGTCGGTTTCGGCGAGCAACTGGTTCTGCTGGTTGGCGCGTTCCAGCAGGGCGCGCAACACGCCGGGCTGCACTGGTTTTTCGACGAACCAGAAGGCTTTCAGATCGTGGACAATCGAGATCGCCTGCTCGATGCTGCCAAAGCCGGTGAGGACGATGGTAGGGGTTCGATCGCCGCGCGCCTGCAATTCCTTCAACAGCTCCACACCGTCGCCGCAGGGCATCACCAGGTCACTGAGGATCACGTTGGCGGGAAAGGAGCCCAGCCGCCGGAGCGCTTCCTGGCCATCGCCCGCCGTGGCGACTTCGTAGCCCAGCGCGGTAACCATTTCCGCCAGGTCAGCCCGCTGATCGGCGTCATCTTCGACGATTAGCACACGCGCAGGCAGGCCCTGGGGGTTCACTTCCTGCCATTCTACTCTCGAACCCGGCTCACCTGCCACCGGTTGTGTGTTAGCCCGCACGTTGGACATGGACCTTTTTACCTCGGGATCGAAAAACGCTGTTTACGCGCCGCGTCAGATCCGCCAGCTCCACTGGTTTGTCCAACAGATGACGGCCGGCCACAGGCATATTGTAAAAGCGGCTGACCTCCGCGCCGGTAGGCCCGGAGACGAACAGAGTCTTCAAATTACGGTTGAGCTCCAGCAGAGCCCGAGCCAGTTCATAGCCGTTATTCCCCGGCAAGGCAATCGCAGTAAGAAGCATATCGATGCGATCCGGATGCCCCTGATAGGCTCGGAGCGCATCCCAATAGTTCATCGCTTCCAGAACGGTATAGCCTTCTCGTTCCAGGGCCTCACGCATCGATTTACGATCCGGCACTTCCTCCTCGACGATTAGAATGGTCTTGCCTTTTTCTTTGCTCGGCATACAGCGCCTGCCATCCTTCCACTCGGCCGGACCGCGCGGGATCCCAATCCGAAAGTAATTACGCCGTCCCGCGTGTCGGCGGTGAGCCGGTTGAGCGCGGCAGAGCGACGAAAAATGTGGAGCCCTGGCCAAGCTTCGACTCAACCCAGATTTTCCCCCCGTGCCGCTCGACGATCCGTTCCGCAATCGCAAGCCCCACGCCCGGCCCGGGGTATTGATCGTTGTGAACCCGCTTGAACATTTCAAAAATGCGCCGATGGTTTTTTTCATCGATGCCGATTCCGTTGTCGCGGACCGACAAGATCGCCGAGTCCGCGTTGGAGCTCGCCGAGATGTGAATCTCGGGAGCAACCTGACTGCGGAACTTGATCGAGTTCTCGACGAGGCTCACCAACAAATACACAATCTGCGCAGGATCACAGTACAGATCCGGCAGGCGATCATAGCTGACGGAAGCGCCACTTTGCTCGATCGCGGTGTTCAGCGAGGCGAGGGCATCGGACACCAGAGTATTACCCTCACAGAATTGGAAATTCGATTCTTTGCCGGCAACCTGAACGTAAGTGCGAAATCCGGTGAGCAGTTTCTGTAATCGGGCGACCGACCCTTCAACCAGCCCAATCAAATCAGCGGCCTCGGGCCCGAGCCGCTCTCCATACTGTTTGACGAGCAGGTTCGTCAGGGAGGAGATCTGGTTAATCGGGCTTACCAGATCATGCAGCGAATCATACGTCAGCCGGACGCCCTCCCCGATGGGCGGGGGCGCGCCTGTCGGACTGTCGATGGCCGTTGAGCTCATCTTTTTAGACGACGCCTGCATAGATCAATGCGGTTGTCCGGCTGCGCCGCAGGTCCGCCGGGCGGGTTCCAGCGCCGCCGGCAACAAGATGCGGAACCGGGTACCCTGTCCAGGAGCGGTCTCGATCTCGATGCGGCCCCGATTGCTCCGGACGAAACCCTGAACTGCCGCCAGGCCGAGACCGCGCCCGGTCGACTTAGTGGTGAAGAAGGGATCGAAGATTTTTTTGCGAATTTCCTCGTCCATCCCGCATCCGGTGTCACACACTTCCAAGACGGCGTATCTGCCCGAGGGAAGTGGGGATGCGAGCCCGTCCTGGCCAGCCGCATCCTCATCAAGCTCCACCATATCCGTGCAGACCGCGACCACACCGCCGGCCGGGCTCACGGCTTCAATGGCATTCATCACAAGATCCATGACAACCTGGCGCATCTGTTCCTTATCGGTGTCGATCGGAGGGACATCCCCGGCCCGCACCTCAAGACGGAGATTCGCGGGCAAAGAACTGCGCACCAGGCCGCAGGTGTCGCGAACCAACTCGGGCAAGTCAACCGGCTCGACAAAAAGGTTCGACTTACCGGCGTATGCCAGCATCTGCCGCGTCAATTGGGCGGCGCGGTCGCCGGCCTCAACAACCCCGTCCAACAGTTTTCGGGCCGGATGTAAAGGCGGTAGAGTCTCCATGGCCAAGCTGGCGCCGCCGAGAATGGCAACTAACAAATTGTTAAAATCATGCGCCACTCCGCCGGCCAGCCGCCCAATACTCTCGAGTTTCTGCCGCTGCAGCATGTCGTGGTCGAGACGCTTCTGGTCTTCGATTTCAGTGCAAGTCCCGAACCAGCTGATGATCTCGCCGGTGCTCGGATTGCGGAGCGGCGTCGCCCGTACCAGATGCCACCGGTGCGTTCCATCCGAGGCGCGCCGCAGCCGGTGCTCGATCTCGAAGATGCCATCCCGGCCGTTGACGCGAGCCCAGGCCGCCAGCGTCCTCTCCCGATCCTCGGGGTGCAGCAGATGGTCCCAACCGAGGTGCTGCACCTGGTCGAGAGCCAGACCGGTGTACTCGAACCAGCGCCGGTTCGCGTACTCGATACTTCCATCAGCACGGGCCATCCAGACCATCTGAGGAATGGCCTCCAGCAGCACCTGATACCGGCGCGCGCTGTTCTGCAGTTCGGTTTGCTGAATCTCCATCTGGGACTGCATCCGCCATTTCTCCACCGCATTCGCGATCGTATGGGGCAGAGTGTCTGCGGCTACTCTTCCTTTGGGCAGGTAATCGGTCACACCGGCCTTCATCGCCCGCACGGCCAGTTCTTCGCCTCCGAAAGCGGTCAGCATCACCACCGCGCATGGCGCCCGTTGCGAGCCGGCGCGCAACTGGTCGAGCGTCTCTAACCCATCCTGGTCAGGCAAGTTAAAGTCGAGTAAGATGCAGTCCGGATGCCACTCGCGGCACCTCTGGATGCCCGTCGCCGCCGAATCCGTTTCCGCAAATTCAAACTTCCAGGCCGCGGAGAGTCGCAGGCAGTTCTTGTAGATCTCGCGATCGGCGGGATCGTCGTCGATGATCAGTATTCGAAGTGTGGCGGCGGGGAGCATTCTGCTTGCCGACCTCGTTGGCAGGCCAGGGGCCAATCGGAAATGCGCACTGCATGTAGCGTTCCTGACAGTCTCCGACGCACGTCCCCGCGCGGACTATGTCCCGATCCAGTAGCATTAAGACAAGGGCGGACTGCCACAGCCGCTGAATTGAACGGACCTGACCTCAAATGGACGTGAACGTGCTCCACGTCTCCGGCCCTGTAAATATTTTTACGAATTTCAGGGGATGAGTCCCAGGAATGTGTGCTGGCGTCCAATTTTTGCATGTGGCTGATGCAGGATCTGCATCTGCGGCATCCCCGATAACCATGAGCAGCCCCCAATACCGGGAGAACCACCGAGTCCATGACTGAAATCCTTCTAGCCGAAGATAACCCGGCAGATGTTTATCTGATCCGCGAAGCCCTGCGCGAGCATGGCGTCGAGTGTCCTTTGCGCGTGGTCTGGGATGGGAAAGAGGTTCTGGAATTCCTCACGGGCCAGACGGAGAGGAGCAACCTGGGGCTGATCATTTTAGATCTGAACCTTCCCCGGCACGATGGCATCGAGGTACTGCAGCGGCTACGGGAGACGGCCGCGCTGTCGGAGGTGCCGGTCGTAGTGCTTACCTCGTCCGATTCGCCGCGTGACCGCGTGGTGGCCAGCGAGCTGGGAGCTTCCTGCTATTTGCGGAAGCCTTCGGGGTTAGAGCAGTTCCTCAGTTTAGGCGGTGTCTTCAAAAACCTGCTGTCATCCAAGCAGACGAAGGCCGAGGGGCAGTGAAGCGTGCAGAAATCCGTTCATAAGGAGCCAGTCATGAAATCTGAATCCGTCATCGATGTACTCGATACAAAAACCCTGCTAGCGGCGCTGGTTGCCTTTCGCGACGGCGATTTCTCGGTGCGGCTGCCGGTGGACCGGACTGGCGTCGAGGGGAAGATCGCGGATGTGTTGAACGACATTTTCAAGCTGAACGACCGGATGGCGAGCGAGTTTTCCCGCATCAGCACGGCTGTCGGCAAAGAAGGCAAGATCACTCAGCGGGCGACCCTGGGCGCAGCTTCCGGAGATTGGGCGGCCTGCCTAGAATCGGTGAACGGGTTGATCGGGGACCTGGTGCAGCCGTCTACCGAAGTGGCGCGAGTGATCGGTTCTGTAGCAAAAGGCGACCTATCCCAGACCATGGCCCTGGAAGTGGACGGCCGGCCCCTGAAGGGCGAGTTCCTGCACACCGCGCGCGTGGTGAACACCATGGTGGCGCAGCTGAATTCGTTTGCGTCGGAAGTGACCCGTGTTGCTCGGGAGGTCGGAACCGACGGCAAACTGGGCGGTCAAGCGGTGGTTAAAGATATGGGCGGCGTCTGGAAGGATCTCACCGACAGCGTCAACTCGATGGCGGGCAACCTCACGGCGCAGGTCCGCAATATCGCCGAAGTGACCACAGCCGTGGCGAATGGCGACTTGTCCCGCAAGATTACGGTCGATGTGCAGGGCGAAATTCTCGAGCTCAAGAACACGATCAACACGATGGTGGATCAGCTCAGCTCGTTTGCCTCAGAAGTGACCCGTGTGGCCCGCGAAGTCGGCACCGAAGGCAAGCTCGGCGGCCAGGCGGAAGTGAAAGGCGTCGCGGGTGTGTGGAAGGACCTTACGGATAGCGTCAACTCGATGGCCGGCAATCTGACGGCTCAGGTCCGCAATATCGCTGAAGTGACAACTGCCGTGGCCAACGGCGACCTGTCCCGCAAGATCACGGTGGATGTGCGCGGCGAGATTCTGGAATTGAAAAACACCATCAACACCATGGTGGATCAGCTCAACGCCTTCGCCAGCGAAGTGACCCGTGTTGCTCGGGAAGTCGGCACTGAAGGAATCCTCGGCGGCCAGGCGGATGTGCGCGGCGTGGCCGGGACGTGGAAAGATCTGACGGACTCGGTCAACTCGATGGCCGGCAACCTCACCGGCCAGGTACGTAACATTGCCGAAGTGACGACGGCCGTGGCGAACGGCGACCTCTCCCGCAAGATTACGGTGGCAGTGCGCGGCGAAATCCTCGAGCTGAAGAACACCATCAACACGATGGTGGATCAACTCGGATCATTCGCTTCGGAAGTGACGCGCGTGGCGCGCGAAGTCGGAACCGAAGGCAAGCTCGGCGGCCAAGCCGAGGTGAAGGGCGTCGCCGGAACCTGGAAGGATCTCACGGAAAGCGTGAACTCGATGGCCGGCAACCTGACCAACCAGGTCCGTAACATCGCCGGCGTCACTACGGCCGTCGCTAAAGGCGATCTTTCGACAAAGATCACTGTTGATGCCCGCGGCGAGATTCTCGAGCTGAAGAACACGATCAACACGATGGTCGACCAGCTCAACAGCTTTGCCTCGGAAGTGACGCGCGTGGCGCGCGAGGTCGGCACCGAAGGCAAGCTCGGCGGCCAGGCGCAAGTCAAGGGCGTCGGCGGCGTCTGGAAAGATCTGACCGACAGCGTGAACTCGATGGCCGGCAACCTCACCGCTCAGGTGCGCAACATCGCCGAAGTGACCACGGCCGTCGCCAACGGCGACCTTTCGCGCAAGATTACGGTCGACGTGCAGGGCGAAATTCTCGAGCTCAAGAACACCATCAACACAATGGTGGATCAGCTCAACGCCTTCGCCAGCGAAGTGACCCGTGTGGCCCGCGAAGTCGGTACCGAGGGTGAACTCGGCGGGCAGGCGGAGGTGAAAGGCGTCGGCGGCGTTTGGAAGGACCTGACCGATTCGGTCAACTCCATGGCCGGGAACCTCACGGCCCAGGTCCGTAATATCGCCGAAGTAACCACGGCTGTGGCCAACGGTGACCTCTCGCGCAAAATTACTGTGGACGTGCGCGGTGAAATTCTCGAGCTCAAGAACACCATCAACACGATGGTCGATCAGTTGAACGCCTTCGCCAGCGAAGTGACCCGTGTGGCCCGCGAAGTCGGCACCGAAGGCAAGCTCGGCGGCCAGGCGGTCGTGAAGGGCGTCGGAGGCGTGTGGAAGGATCTGACGGATTCAGTCAACTCGATGGCGAGCAACCTGACGGATCAGGTTCGCAACATCGCCGGCGTGACCACCGCGGTCGCCCGGGGCGATCTCAGCCGCAAGATTACGGTCGACGCGCGAGGTGAAATTCTCGAGCTGAAGAACACCATCAATACCATGGTGGATCAGCTCAGCTCGTTCGCTTCGGAAGTGACCCGCGTGGCGCGCGAAGTGAGTACCGAGGGCAAGCTCGGCGGCCAGGCGGATGTCCGCGGCGTCGCTGGGACATGGAAAGACTTGACCGACAGCGTCAACTTCATGGCCGGCAACCTCACGGCGCAGGTCCGCAACATCGCCGAAGTGACCACGGCGGTAGCCAAAGGCGACCTCAGCCGCAAGATCACTGTGCACGTGCGCGGTGAAATTCTCGAGCTAAAGGACACGATCAACACGATGGTCGACCAGCTCAACGCGTTTGCCGGTGAAGTGACGCGTGTTGCTCGCGAAGTCGGCACCGAAGGCCGGCTCGGCGGGCAAGCCGAAGTGAAAGGCGTCGGCGGCGTCTGGAAAGATCTGACCGATTCGGTCAACTCAATGGCCGGCAACCTCACGGCGCAGGTCCGCAATATCGCCGAGGTGACCACGGCCGTGGCTCGCGGCGACCTCTCGCGCAAGATCACGGTGGACGTGCGCGGTGAAATTCTCGAGCTGAAGAACACCATCAACACCATGGTCGATCAGCTGAACGCGTTTGCGAGCGAAGTGACGCGCGTGGCGCGGGAAGTCGGCACGGAAGGAAAACTCGGCGGCCAGGCGGATGTCCGTGGGGTCGCCGGAACGTGGAAGGACTTAACCGACTCTGTCAATTCGATGGGCAGCAACCTGACGAATCAAGTGCGCAACATCGCCGGTGTGACGACGGCCGTCGCCAAAGGCGACTTGACCACCAAGATCACGGTGGATGCGCGCGGCGAGATTCTTGAGTTGAAGAACACCATCAATATTATGGTGGACCAGCTCAGTTCCTTCGCCTCCGAAGTGACGCGCGTGGCGCGCGAAGTCGGCACCGAAGGAAAGCTCGGCGGCCAGGCGGACGTGAAGGGCGTGGCGGGCACCTGGAAGGATCTCACCGATTCCGTCAACTCGATGGCCGGCAATCTCACGGCGCAGGTCCGCAACATCGCCGAGGTGACGACGGCCGTCGCCAAGGGCGACTTAAGCCGGAAGATCACGGTGGATGTGCGCGGCGAAATTCTCGAGCTCAAGAACACCGTCAACACCATGGTGGACCAGCTTGGCTCGTTCGCGGCCGAAGTCACGCGCGTGGCGCGCGAAGTCGGCACCGAGGGCAAGCTCGGCGGCCAGGCGGAAGTTCGCGGGGTCGCCGGAACCTGGAAAGATTTGACCGATTCGGTCAACTCCATGGCCAGCAACCTCACTTCGCAAGTCCGCAATATCGCGCAGGTGACCACCGCGGTGGCGAACGGCAACCTAAGCCGCAAGATTACGGTCGACGTGCAAGGTGAAATTCTCGAGCTCAAGGACACCATCAACACGATGGTCGACCAGCTCAACAGCTTTGCTTCGGAAGTAACCCGTGTTGCCCGCGAAGTCGGCACTGAGGGCAAGCTCGGCGGCCAGGCGGTTGTGCGCGGCGTCGCGGGCACGTGGAAGGATCTCACCGACAACGTCAACTTCATGGCGGCGAACCTCACCACGCAGGTTCGTGGTATTGCCAAGGTGGTGACCGACGTTGCCAACGGCAATTTGAAACGCAAACTGGTGCTCGAAACCAAGGGTGAAATCGCCGAATTGGCCGAGACGATCAATGGCATGATCGATACTCTCGCGGTGTTCGCGGATCAGGTCAGCAACGTGGCGCGCGAGGTCGGCATCGAGGGTAAGCTCGGCGGCCAGGCGCTCGTGCCTGGCGCGGCGGGCATCTGGCGCGATTTGACCGATAACGTCAATCAGCTCGCAGCCAACCTGACCACGCAGGTGCGCGCCATCGCGGACGTGGCGACGGCGGTAACGAAGGGCGACCTGACTCGGTCGATCGCGGTCGCGGCGCAGGGCGAAGTTGCGGCGCTCAAGGACAACATCAACGAGATGATCGGCAACCTCGCCGAAACCACCCGCAAGAACACGGATCAGGACTGGCTCAAGACGAACATCGCCAAGTTCACCGGCATGATGCAGGGTCAGCGCGACCTGCTGACCGTGGCGAATCTGCTGCTCTCGGAATTGGCCCCGCTGGTAGGCTCGCAGTACGGCACGTTCTACATCACGGAAACAGCCGACGATGTCGAGTACCTGAAAATGATCGCCTCGTATGGCGCCAATTCGGAACAGGGGATTCCGACTCAATTCCGGATGGGCCAGGGCCTGGTCGGCCAATGCGGCCTGGAGAAGCGGCGCATCGTGGTGACCGACGTACCTAAAGACTACATCAAGATCGGCTCAAGCCTGGGTGAAGCCACGCCGAGCAGCATCGTGGTGCTGCCGGTTCTGTTCGAGGGCGAGGTGCGCGCGGTGCTCGAGTTGGCGTCATTCCGCTACTTCACCGAGGTGAACCTGGCGTTTCTCGATCAGCTCACGCAGGGCATCGGCATCATGTTGAACACGATCGCCGCCACCATGCGCACCGAACAACTGCTGAAGCAGAGCCAGGCGCTCGCCGAGCAGTTGCAGAAGACCAATGAGGAATTGGAGGAAAAGGCCCACCTGTTAGCCGAGCAGAAGAACGAAGTCGAGGCCAAGAACCAGGAAGTCGAACAGGCCAAGGCAGCGCTCGAAGAGAAAGCCGAACAGCTCTCGCTGACTTCCAAGTACAAGAGCGAATTTCTGGCCAACATGAGCCACGAGTTGCGCACGCCGCTCAACAACCTGCTGATCCTGGCGCAGATGCTTTCGGAAAACTCGGAAGGCACCCTGACTTCCAAGCAGGTCAAATACGCCGAGACGATTCACTCTTCGGGAACCGATCTGCTGGCCCTTATAAACGATATTCTGGACCTAAGCAAAATCGAATCCGGAAAGATGGACGTCGAGATCGGCAGCGTCCGATTCGCCGAGGTCCGGGACTTTTGCTCGCGGACATTCCGCCATGTCGCCGACGGAAAGGGCATTGACTTCTCGATTGAGCTGGCCGAAAACCTGCCCGCCGAGACCATCATCACCGACGCCAAGCGCCTGCAGCAGGTTTTGAAGAACCTTCTGTCCAACGCGTTGAAGTTCACCGAACATGGCTCGGTGCGGCTGCGGATCGAGCGCGCCACGTCGGGCTGGAGCTCCAGCCATTCCGTGCTCAACCGTGTAAAGTCGGTGATTGCGTTCTCAGTGACCGATACCGGCATCGGCATTCCGCAGGACAAACACAAGATCATCTTCGAAGCCTTCCAGCAGGCGGATGGCACGACCAGCCGCAAATACGGCGGGACCGGACTCGGGCTGTCGATCAGCCGCGAGTTGACGCGCCTGCTGGGTGGCGAGATCCGCCTGCAGAGCACACCGGGAATCGGCAGCAGCTTCACCTTGTATCTGCCGCAGACGTATGTAGCCATGGTCACTATGCCGAAGGCCGAAGGGCAGCGTCCCGCCCAGGATGGCGAGGGCGTCCGCCCCGCGGCGCTCGTTGAAATGACCGAGGCGCTGGCGGCAGATCAGCCGCTGGATATGATTTTGCCCACGGCGGCCTCCTCTCCGATTGCGGTGGTGCACGATATTGAAATCGATGACGACCGTAACCTCATTCAGCCGGGCGATGCGGTGCTGCTGATCGTCGAGGACGACATCACGTTCGCCCGTATCCTGGTCGACCTGGCGCACGAGCGGGGGATCAAAGTACTGGTCGCTCTGCGGGGCGGAACCGCGCTCAGTCTGGCGCGCGAGTTCAAACCGGGCGCCATCACGCTCGATATCAATCTGCCTGACATGGCCGGGTGGACCATTCTCGACCGGCTGAAACATGATCCGGCGACCCGGCACATTCCGGTCCACGTCATCACAGGCGATGAAAACAGCCGCCGCGGTCTGGCTCTGGGCGCGATGACCTACCTGGAAAAATCGGTTACCAAGGACAATTTGAGCGCAGCGTTCGAGACCATCCATCATTCGCTCGAGCCGCGCACCCGAAAACTGCTGCTGGTATCGGCCGAGAACGACCTCTGCGCCAATTGCCACGAATCTCTCGGCGGCAGAGATGTCAACATTCTGGTGGTGGGCTCCGGCGGCGAGGCCCTCGCCGTCTTGAAGCAGCAATACGTCGATGGGATCGTGCTCGACCTGCGGCTGCCCGACATTGCCGCCGTGCAACTGGCGGAGGAGATCCAGAAAGAAATCAATCCCTACACGCCTCCCATCATACTGACCGGCCTGCGGACCGTGAGTCCGGGTCTGGAAACCGACCTGCGCAAGCTGAGCCGAGCCAGTGTGGTCCGCTACGCCGAATCGCAGGGACGTCTGCTGGATGAGACGGTGCTGCTGCTCCACCGGGCCGAAGACGACCTTTCCGAAGCCCAGCGCGAGGCCCTGGCAGCATTCCGCCGGGACGATAACTCCCTCGCGGGCAAGAAGGTGCTTGTGGTCGACGACGACGTGCGCAACATTTTCGCCTTAACGACGGTTCTGGAGCAGCACAATTTGCATGTCGTCCATGCAGAAAATGGACGCGCCGGGATCGAAACTCTGCTTAAAACACCCGACGTTGATGGTGTTCTGATGGATATCATGATGCCGGAAATGGACGGCTACGAGACGATCCGCGCCATTCGCCAGGTCCCCGAGATGCGGACGCTGCCGATTATCGCGGTCACAGCCAAAGCGATGAAAGGAGATCGCGCCAAGTGTATCGACGCCGGCGCTTCGGACTATATCACCAAGCCGGTGGATCTGGACCAGCTGTTCTCGGTTCTGCGGGTGTGGCTCGCGCGGCGCAACGAGCCCTCTTCGACCCTCACAGCCGCCGGATAAGAAACATGTAGCACCAGGCAAATACGATGTCAGGCAGCGCGCACAGTCTTCAACCCGTTATGGAAGTTGCCGCCGACCAGAAAATGAAGATTCTTCTGGTTGACGACACACCGGAGAACCTTGTCTCTTTGGAAGCGACCCTGGGCGGCTTGGGCGAAGAGCTGGTTTTGGCCCATTCCGGCAAAGAAGCGCTGCGTTACCTGTTGAATGAAGATTTTGCGGTGATCCTTCTGGACGTGCGCATGCCGGATATGGACGGCTTTGAAACCGCCGAATTGATTCGGAGCCGTCCGCGATCCCGGCAGACGCCGATCCTGTTTCTGACCGGCTATCGAAACGAAGAACATCTGTTTCGCGGTTATGACCTTGGCGCGGTGGACTTCCTGTT
Organism: Bryobacteraceae bacterium; assembly: GCA_035295805.1. Classification (GTDB taxonomy): domain Bacteria; phylum Acidobacteriota; class Terriglobia; order Bryobacterales; family Bryobacteraceae; genus PSRJ01. The sequence continues at coordinate 57,495 of DATGII010000032.1, forward strand.
CAAGCCCATTGTGCCGGAGGTCCTGCGCTCCAAAGTCGCTGTATTCGCGGAACTGAGCCGCAGCAACGCCAAGCTGAAAGCGCAGGCCGATGCGCTGCGCAAGCAGGCCGAGGTCTTGCAAAAAGCGGAACAGAAATTCCGGTCGCTGCTGGAGGCTGCGCCGGATGCCATGGTGATGTGCCGCGATGACGGCGAAATCCTGATGGTCAACTCGCAGACCGAAGTCCTGTTCAACTGCCGCCGTGAAAGACTGATCTCGCAAAACATCAAAGGGCTGGTGCCGGGCTGGGCCCCGCGCTTCCATCTCGGGTGGGAAGATAGCGGCCCGCACGGCCATCCGGCGGAACGCGGCGTCGAGTTGGAGGCGGTGCGCGACGCGAGCGAGAAATTTCCGGTCGAGATCAGCTTCAGCCCCTTGCAGACCGAGGAGGGTGTGGTGATCACCAGCGCCATCCGGGACATCAGCGAGCGCAAGAAGGCGGAAGCGCAGATCCGCGAGCTGAACGCCACCCTGGAAGAGAGGGTCCTGGAGCGAACCGATGCGCTCATGCGTTCCAACGAGGAACTCGCTCAGTTCGCGTACGTGGCCAGCCACGATCTCCAGGAGCCGCTGCGCACGGTCTCGATCTACGCGCAGCTGCTGGCCAAGCGCTACAAGGGCCAACTGCAGGGCGATGCCGATCAATTCATCAATTTCATTGTCGAGAACGCCGGGCGCATGGAGCGGCTGATTCATGACCTGCTCGATTTCTCGCGAATCGACGCACGCGGCGCCGACTATTTCGTTCGAACCAGCTGCGATGACGTGCTGGAAGACGCGATCCGGAATATTCGCTCGCTGATCGAAGAAAACCAGGCGACGGTAAGGAGCGTCCGACCGTTGCCCACCGTCATCGGAGACCCGGTGCAGCTCACCAGATTGTTTCAAAATTTGCTGGTGAATTCGATCCGGTACCGGACCGAGGAGGCGCCGTGCATCGAAATCTCGGCCGAGGAGAAAGAGCAGGGATGGCTCTTTTCCGTCCGGGACAATGGAATCGGAATCGAACCGCAATATGCCGAAAAGGTATTTGGAATTTTCAAAATTCTGCAGCCGCGCGAGAAATCGTCTGGAAGCGGCATGGGGTTGGCGATCTGCCGCAAGATCGTGACCCGTCATGAAGGACGGATCTGGGTGGAATCCAGCCTTGGCAAAGGTGCAACGTTTCACTTCACCTTACTGAAAAGCTGAGGCGCGCATACTGATGGAACTTAGGATTGGCACGCGAAGTGCACGTGCAGGGCGAGTAGTAACTTTGAGTTCGTAATTCTGTTGGGGGGAATATAAAGATGGCATTCGGTCAGACCGCCGCAGTTGCACCAGAAGTCGCATTGGAAGATCCGCTGGCGTACCTGCCATGTTCCAACGTGCTGGAGTACCGGAAGGGACAGGTGATTTATAACCAGACGCAGCCGTCATCCAGCCTCTATCTGGTCATCGACGGCAAAGTCCGGGTCTCGCATTGCTCCAATGACGGCAAACAAATCGTGGTTGACATCTATCAGCCCGACGAGTTTTTTGGGGAATCGGTCTTCCTGCGGCTTCCCTGCCGCGCCGAGGAAGCCCGCGCGTTGGAAAATACGAAGCTGATGGCCTGGACGGGTCCTGAAGTGGAAGAGATCGCCTCACGGCAACCCCGGCTGGCGGTCGCTCTGCTTCAAGTAATGGTCCAGCGCAATATGGGGTTCACGCAACGGATCGAAAGCCTCTGCGTGGAAAATATCGGGAAGCGCGTGGCCCGGGCGCTGCTCCGTCTGGCCGACCGCATGGGCACCCCGGAAAACGATGGGTCCGTCCGGATGCTGCCGCTAACCCACGAATTGCTGGCTCAATATGTCGGCACATCGCGGGAGGTGGTCACCATGCACATGAACCGGCTCCGGCGCCAAGGCTATGTGCGATACTCCCGGAAGACCATCATCCTGTACCGCGACGCGATAAAGGAATGGCTGAACCGCGAGGATTGAGGGCCGCCGAGACCTCGCCGCTAAGCGGCTCGTTTGGTCTCGGCTGCAACGGTGGAGGCATACTTGACCCACAGGCGTGCCTCGTAAGGTTCGCGAGTATCGCTCTGAGTTGCAAATCCGCGGCAAATTACCAGTAACGCGGAAAACAGGAAGAAGCAGGCAGTGGCGACAGCGGCGATGGTGTAGAACATGGTTCAGCAGCTCCGGGCTCCGTAATAGCACGGAGCCTGCCGAATTTCCGCGCTTTTGTTTTCAATAGCTTAAAGCGGAGTCGGTGGCCGCGGACGGACAAATTGGCAATCCGGACCATTCGCAAAGTGACAGATTGTTGCGGCGAATCCCCTACTCGACGCCTAATCGCCAGCCCAGTTCCTGCGGCGAAATCCAAAACACTGCCTTTCCAAACCATTGCGCTATCTCACCGCTGCCCAGCACCCCCCGCGTCGCACCCAGAATAAAGGCACAGGGTATTTCACCGAAACGGCCGAGGCGCTCCGCCAGCCAGGATCTTGGGCTGTCGGGAGTCGCCAGAACCACGGGCGTTCCCTCAAACCAGGCCAGCTTCGCGGCGAATCGGGGATCATCCTGAATCCGGGGAGCCGATAGTCCAAACGCGGTCTGGTATTGGCGGATGCTGGCGTTCAGGTCCTTCACTCCGAGCACCACTTTTGTGATGCCACGGAATTGCGTGACTGTCGGCTTGCCGCTCGGGTAAGCGCGCCTTTCGCGCGGCGTGAAGTCGTGAATCAGGAATGGAAAGAAATTTCCGTTTCCCGAGCCGACCTGCGCCGTTTCCCATTCAAGTTGAACGCCGTCTGGACGCTTGCGGCCGCTCTTCATAAGCGGGGTGACGGCGAGGCCGGCCGCCCGCAGACGCGCCGCTTCGCCTTCAATATCGGCTGGACGGGTGGCCCAGCCGCACGGCCCGCCATTACTCTCCAGGCAGCCGTGCCACTGGTTGGCGGCAACCGCAGCCGGGTCGGCATGAGGCCGGATCGCGATCAGCTCTAGATACGATCCATCCGGGAAACTCGTCAGCGCCATTTCGGTGGCGTGGTTCGCGTGCGGCCCGCCGTATTCGTTGCGAATCCCGGCACCATCGAGTGCCTTGCGCAAAGCGCTGAGATCCCGGCCTGCCACCGTAACGTGATCGACTTTCAGTTCCGCAGCAAACATGGGAAGTGCGACGAGTGCCAACACCAGGGAGCGGACCATCCCGGAACTATATCATGCCGTCATCGGACGCCCAACCCCGGCCGAAGGTCTCGGATGCGCCGCAATGATCCATAAAAACCGGGCCCGTTCCGGACGGTGGAAGTGCTACAACGGAATTACGGGCTGCATGAAACTTCTTTTTCTTTTCGCACTCGGCGCCCTCGCCGCCTACGCACAACCTTTCACACTCGGCGTTAAGATCGGCACGCCGGCGAACCAATTCATCGATACCGTGGAATCCGGGACCATTAACTTTCACAGCTACACCAACCGGTACCTGCTCGGCCCGACCGGCGAGTTGCGGCTGCCCTTCGGTCTCGGGGTGGAATTCGATGCCCTTTATCGTCACTACAATTTTCAGACGGTCGGCACGTTCCCGCCGGGGAGCAGCACGATTACGGCCGCCGCTCACACCGGCGCGTGGGAGTTCCCGTTGTTGGCGAAATACCGTTTCCCGACCAAGATCGTTCGGCCCTTCGTGGACGCCGGGATCGCCTGGGACAAGCTGCAAGGGTTCAAACAGACCATTACCGTCGTGAGCGTCAACCCGTTCCTTCCTCCCCAGAACCTGAATCAGCCGGTTCACGACGTCACGACCGGCGCGGTGGTGGGCATCGGGCTCGACATAAAGGTTCCGTTCGTCCACCTCTCGCCGGAATTCCGTTACACGCACTGGACATCGCAGCACTTTGTCCCGGGTACCGTGCTCACCACGACCGGGACTCCGTTTCCGGGCTTTGTCGCTAACAGCGGATTCTCCAGCAACCAGAACCAGGCGGAATTCATGATTGGGATTACATTCTGATATGTCTTTGCGAGCGTCCCTCTCCGTTGCCGGCGCCGTCGGGCTGTGGCTTATCTGCGGGAGTTGCTCTGTGACCAAAACCGAATCGACCAACCCCACAAACGTCGCGAAGCTTACGGGGGACTTTGTTTACGGCAGCCTCGCGCTATCGCCGATCTCGGCTACGCAGGCCGGCTATCACACGCATAACGGCGCTGCGCTCGATGAAATGCTGGACGATATGAGCCCGGCAGGCATGTCGGCGCAGCGATCGTTTTATACGGGCATACAGAACCGGGCCGCCACGCTCGACCGCGAATCGCTCGACAAGGAGCAGGAGGCCGATCTCGAGATCATTAAGAGCAACGTTGCGCTCAGCCTGCTCGAGCTCGATACAATCCAAAACTACAAGCACAACCCGACCGTGTACGTGGAAGCGGCGGGGGCGGCGCTGTTCGCCCCTTATGTGCTCAACTACGCTCCCATAGAAAAACGGTTCGAGCAGATCGCCAAGCGGATCGAGAAAATGCCCGAATTTTTCGAGAATGCCAAAGGTAATCTGATCGACGCGCCGGAAGTGTGGAACCGCGTAGCGCAAGAGGAGAACCAGGGAAATATCGATCTGATCGATAAAACACTGCGCGGCGCCGTGCCGCCGCCGCAGAAGGCCGCCTTTGAGGCCGCCGCCGCCAAAGCCATCCCCGCGCTGCGCAAATTCAATTCCTGGCTGAAGGACACGCTTTCCAGGAAAACCAGCGACTGGCGCCTGGGCAGGGAAAAATACGGGCGTAAATTCGAGTACACGCTGGCCACCGGCAAGACGCCCGAGCAGCTGCTGGCTGA
>DATGII010000033.1:0-3249 GCA_035295805.1 Bryobacteraceae bacterium
GTTGGACTCGATATAGATCGAGCCCACGGGCTGCGACCCGAGAAGGATCCGCAGGTGCGTTCTCAGACGATGGCCGGAGAGCCAGCCTCCCCAATCCGCCGGAGGCCGATCTTCGAACGCCTCCGGGCGCGGTCCATAAGAAGCGAGAACGCGGCCCTCGGCGGTATACAAGATCGCCGCGGTAACGGTCGGTTTCGCCGCCAGACCGTTGAGCAGCTCGCCGGCCGCTTCCTGATCGTGAAAACTAAGAGCCGCCGTGCTGTTGGATCCCACAATCGCCGCCAGCGCCCCCAGATCGTTTTGTTCCGATCGCACGAAAAGGAGGTACGCAAATGCCAGGATCGCTAAACAAGCGGCGAAAAGCCCGATCGCGATGGTCACGATCGAACTGAGCTGCAACTTCTTTCGGATCGGTAGATTGCGATAGCGTTCTCGCAGGCCGGTCATGGGGCACTCTTCACAATCTCTGCCAGGCTGAGCAGCTTGGAACTGATGCGGAGCTGTTCGCGCTCCGCGGCCTCGGGGTTGATTTCAAAGCGCACCCGGCCATCTTGCAGTTTGAAATTAATGACGCCGCCCTTGGAGGCAAAACCCGGGCTCTCGCCGATGATCAGCACACCGCTGCCAAACATCGCGGCGACCGACTGCGGCCGTTTGACCCCGGCGCGGCTCACGAACAGGATCTGGCATTCGCACGTCGAATCGATTTTGGCGGCCACCCGTACCACCAAGGGATGTCCGTCGATCGATTTCCCGCGGACCGCTTCTTCTAAGGCTCCGTTGAACGGATCGTTTCCCACAATACAGATCATCAACGGATCGCCGGGGCTTTTGAACGTCTGCGCCGGCCAGACGACAAATTTTACGAAGTTATAGATGAAGGCCGCCTTCACCTGATACTCGCTCGGCTCATCCGCATCGCGCCCTGCCGCGAGCAGCACACTGCAACAAAGCGCGACGACGGCGCAACGCACCGCCGAACCCCGGTGCCGCAGCAACGGGTCCGAACGCGCGGAGCCTGGAATCAAAAGCGCCATGTCACTTTCCCGAACACGCTACGTTCGACGTAACTGGGCGTGACTTGCACAGCGTCCAGGAACTCAAGGTGCCGGGGAGCCAACAGATTCTGCGCGCCGACGCTGAACTCGACTGACTCGCCCGCCCGCCAGCCGACGCGTGTATCCACCCGCGTGTAGCTCGGAACGGGTCCGACGCCGAGCGCGCTGACATAGAATGCGGTGGCGTCCCACTCCAGACGGTGCGGCAGATTCAGCGTGGAACGGACCTGAAACTGGTTCTTGGGCGTATCTCCCGGCTGGCCGACGACACTACCCAGCACCGTTTTGCCGGAAAAATCAGCCGTTCGCTCCCGGAGATAACTGTATCCGGAAGTAAGCTGCCAGTGCGGGTTCACCCGGTAGCGGGCGAAGAGTTCGGCACCGTAGGTGGTGGCGTTTGCGTTGTTGCTCCAGTTGTAAGGCATCAGCAGATGGGGTGGACCCGGAACGGTGGTGAAATAGGGCGTATCGGCGACCAGTTCGATCTCGTTATAGTACTGGCCTCGAAATACATCCACGTCGATGGATGTGCGTTTGGTGATTTCCGCCCGGTATCCGCCTTCGAAGTCGGCCAAGCTAGGAGCACGCATCGCGAGACTGCCGAAGGCCTCCGCAAGCGCGAAACCTCCACCCTGAAGAGGAAATGTAAAGAGCGCGCTGCGCGCCTCGGCCATGTACCAGGAAGGCTGCTCGACGGCGCGGGCGGCCGAGGCCCACAGCGTTTGCCGCTTGGTAGGGCTGAAGACTAGCTGTGCGCTCGGCTGCATCTCAAACCCGGTATAGCCGTTGTGTTCGATCTTTGTTCCGATGGTCAGATCCCATTTCGGGCTGAGAGCGATTTCATCCTGGAAGAACAGATTGACGAGTTGATCCCGCCGGTGCCCGTTGCCGATGGAGGTGGCGTAAATAGGGGTCTGCGCTAGATCCGCGATCCGGTAGCCGCCGCCGGCCACCATGTCGTTTCGGGAACCAACCCGAAAATGATACGCGAAATCGACATCCCCGATGCTTTGCGAAGCCGTCCCGCCCCCATCCAAACGCCGGAAATGATCGTAGTAAGTCTGCAGCGTCGCCTCCGCCCCATTCGAGAGGGTATGCGTCCAACGGCTCAGCAGGTTGTCGCTCGAAACCCGGATCGGATCGATCAGCATTGCCATATCGGGCAATCGGTTCAGCAACAGCGTAGTTGTGGTTTGCCCTTCCAGGGCGCCGAAATAATCGCCCTGCACCGTGAGCGTGTCCTGCTTCGTCAGATCCCAATCTGATCGGAATCCGCCGTGCAAGCCGTGCCAACGATCGGCCTGGGTCTCATTTTGGGCGGTCGGTGCTCCGTCATCGGCAAAATAGCGGCCGAATACGCGATAGCTTCCGTTTTTCCCCGCCGCGCCGCCGTATTGCGCCAGGCTGTCGGCGATCCGCTGGGATCCGGCACCCGCCGTCACCAGACCACCGCGGGTCTCCTTGGAATTCTTGGTAATGATGTTGATGACGCCATTGACGGCATTCGCGCCCCAGATCGTCCCCCCGGGCCCACGAATGACTTCGATCCGGTCGATGTCCTCGAGCGGGACATCCTGCTGATCCCAAAAGACACCGGAGAAGATCGGCGAATACACCGCACGGCCGTCGATCAGCACCAGGCACTTGCTGGAATAGCGAAAGTTGAAGCCGCGGATGCTGATGGCCCAGGCGTTGGCATCCACCTGTGCGACATCCACGCCCGGCACCATGCGCAGCAGGTCGGGAATGTTGTTCGCGCCGGAACGGCGAATGTCCTCCTGGGTGATGACGAAGACCGCGGCGCCGGTCTTCGACAGCTGCTGCTCTTTTTTCGATACCGACGTGACCTCGACGCTCATCAGTTCCTCAATGCTCGATTGCGTCAGGTCCACCTGCGCCCGGAGCTCGGGCGCCAATGGCAGTGAATACAAACTACCCAGGAGTAGGACGGAGACCGGCGAGAGCCAATTCCTCATACCTGCACCAGCGGCCCATCCACGCCTCAACATCCCAACACCTCCTCACTAGGACTCATCGGTCAGAAGATCAGACCTGATCGTGCTGTTCCCTTTTCCGGGGACACGTGGGGATTCAAAGCAACGAGATGCCCAGTCCCTCGAATCGCGCCGGAAAGGAGGGCCGCTGAGATGTTGTTGAAAGTACGGACAATCGACACTTCTCAATGGCCTAG
>DATGII010000034.1:0-17952 GCA_035295805.1 Bryobacteraceae bacterium
CCGCGGTACGCCACGAATTGCGCGCAGATCGGGTCACCATCGTCATGCACGAGTTTCCGGACGGTCGACCACAGCCCATCCGCGCCGATCAAGGCATCGCATTCGTATGCGGAGCCATCACTGCAGCGGACTGCGGCTGCGTCACCGAGGTCTTCCACCGAGACCACCTCTTTGTTGTTCTCCAGCGTGACCAGCGGGCTGGCGCGGCACGCCGCCAGTTCAGCCGCCAACAGTTCGCCGCGGTGCATGAGGATATAGGGATGCCCAAAGTGCGCCACAAACTTCGGCCCCAGATCGAGAGCCGTGATCGGCTTGCCCGAGACCGCATCCATCATGACCAGCCGCTTGGGGAAATTGGCGCGCCGGCAAATCTCCGGCAGGATTCCCAGCCGATCCAGCATGCGGGTGGCGTTGGGCGCCAGTTGCAGCCCCGCGCCGATTTCCGCGAACGCACTGGATTTTTCGAGCACGTGCGCGCGAACGCCTGCCCGCGCAAGCGCCAGGGCCGCACCCAACCCGCCGATGCCCCCACCGGCAATCAAAACCGGAATTCTGCCGTGCCGCGCCATCCAAGTCCGGTGACTATTTAATCACTGACGGGACGGAGCGCTGGCCAGAACCCAGTCCGCAAGTTCCTGCAAGCGGTCCACCACCAGATCGGGCGCGGGATCGCGCAATGTTTCGGGCGCGAATCCATAGGTCACGCCGCAGCCGCGCACACCGGCATTACGCGCGGTCTGAATATCCACCGCGCTGTCGCCCACCATGAGTGTGCCCGCGCGGCCGGCGCCGCTCTCCGCCATTAGGGTTTCGAGCCCGATCGGATGCGGCTTTTTGAACTCGAAGCTGTTGCCGCCGTAGACGCGAAAGAAATGCCCGCCGATGCCGAGCCCATCAACGATCGCCCGGCTCATCGCCACCGGCTTGTTCGTCAGAACCGCCAGTTGCTTGCCGGCATCGCGGAGGCGGTCGAGCGATTCCCTGACACCGGGATACAGCCGCGTGTTGTCGAGGTCATGGGCGCGGTAGTAATCCAGAAAGAACTCCAGCGCTGCCTCGATCTGGGCTTCGGTGACTTGATTCCCCAGCGCGCGGCGGATCAGCACCGGCGCGCCGTTGCCGACATAAGTGGACACCAACTGGATATCGAGCGGCCCCATGCCCATGTGCGCGCGGGTGGCGTTCACCGCCAGCGCCAGATCCATTTTGGAATCGATCAGGGTTCCATCAAGGTCGAAGACCACCAGGAGCATCGTCAAGCAGCGCCGGTCTTCGGTTTGCGCGGCCGTACGGCGCGGGCAGCCGGCTTGCGGCGGGTTCTGCCATTACCCAAACCGTACTCCACCATTTTCCGCTGCAGCGTATTACGGTGAATCCCGAGTTGCTTGCTGGCTGCCGAACGGTTCCCGCGCGACCGTTCCAGCGCTTTCTGGATCATGTTCTGCTCCAGAATCTCAATGGCCTGTTCCAGAAAGATGTTGGCTGTCAGCAACTGATCTATCAGGCCATCAAATCTGTCTTTCATTTTCCGCCTTCTCCCGGTTGGGCCCGCTGCGAATCCCGTTCTGAACCTTATCTTGCCAAGCCGTTTTCACCCTGAAATATGTCTTGCGGAAACTTTCTTTCAACTCGTGCGGAGCCAAATCCGCCAACACGCTCGCACTCTCCGCCACATAAGGAGCGAGACGCGACTGCACAATGGCATCGGGAGGTCGCTCTCCCTGGGCGAACGCCATAACCCCGAGCACCAGCGCCGTCGAAATCAAAATGCCGCGGACAATTCCGAAGCCCGCGCCCAAGACGTGATCGAAAAACGATAACCCGGTAATCTTCAGAAATTTCCCTACAACAAAACTCACCACGCCGCCCAACAGCAACACCCCGCAGACCACAAGGACAAAGCCGGCGAAATGCGCCAGCGCGGGCGAACTGAGGTAGGGTAGCAGATGACCGCCTACGAATCCATAGAGCCAAAGCCCTAGTAAGATCGCCGCGACCACCGAAACGAGCGAGATTACCTCGCGCGTCAGGCCTTTGCGGAAGCTGGTCACGATCGAAACAAGCAGGATCAGGGCCAGCACCACGTCCAGCCAGTTCATAGTTCATGGCCGCTTAGTTCGTGACCCGTCAGGGCAGTATAAGCCTGCCGGTACTTCTCACCAGTTCTAGCGGCAATCTCTTCCGGCAGCGGCGGCGCGGGAGGCTGCTTGTTCCAGGCGATCGATTCCAGGTAATCGCGCACAAACTGTTTGTCGAATGAGAATTGGGCGCCGCCCGGCTTATAGGATTCGGCCGGCCAGAAGCGGGACGAATCCGGCGTGAGCACCTCATCCCCGAGCACCAGTTCGCTGCCCACGAAGCCGAACTCGAATTTCGTATCGGCGATGATGATACCCCTGTTCTCCGCGTAGCGCGCTGCGCGCGTGTAAATCTCGAGCGTCAGGTCGCGCAGGCGGCGCGACAAATCCTCACCGATCAGCGAAACCATCTTCTCGAACGATATATTCTCGTCGTGGCCTGTCTGCGCCTTGGTGGCCGGCGTGAAGATGGGCTCCGGCAGGCGGCTGCCATCCTGCAGACCCGGCGGAAGCTTGATGCCGCACACGGTGCCTTGCCGTTTATATTCCTTCCAACCCGAACCGGCCAGATAGCCGCGCGCCACGCATTCGATCTCCACCATCTGCGCGCGCTTGACCAACATCGAGCGGCCTTCCAGCTGGTCGCGGTAATGGCGCAGCGGCTCGGGATATTCGGCCACGCGGGCGGTGAGGAAATGGGTGGGCGTGAGATCCCGCAGAAAATCGAACCAGAAAATCGAAAGCTGCGTGAGCACACGGCCTTTATCGGGAATGCCGGTGGGCAGGATGTAATCGAACGCGGAAATGCGGTCCGTGGCTACGATCAACAACTGTTCGCCCACCTGGTATACGTCTCGCACTTTGCCGCGCGCGTGCCGCGGAATTCCGGGCAGATCGGTATCGAGCAGAATAATAGGTCGTGGGGCGGATTTCACAGGTTCCTTCTTGATGCGATCGGGGGAGTAAACGCAATGATAGCGCGTCCCGCGGATTTTGCAAATCGGGTCCGCCGCGAGTAGTGGATTTTCGGTGGCCTATTGCACGGCGATGTACAGCTTTTGCGTCCCGGAAACGCCGCCCAGGCTAAACGTGACCGGCACCGCATTACCCGGAGAAATGTTGGGTACTACCAGGTTGAATTGGTACAACCCGATGGCCTGCGGCGCCAGTCCGGCGTAGAGCGCGCCGGCCGGCGCGCCGCCTATGGAAAACTGGATGGACGTCGTCAGCGCGTTCTGTTGTTGCACGGTCTGCCCGGCGGGCGAATTGGGCGTCACCGTGCCGAACCCTACGCCGTAAAGGACGATGACGTCTCCCGCGTGCGCCGGCTGCGAAGTGATCCCCGAGACCGCGCCCGGCGGCATAATGAACGTGCGGTTCGCATCGTTATATTGGGCTGTATATTGGTTGCCGCCGACGTTCAGAACGGCGGGCGCGTATAATCCCGGCTGCGTCGCATTCACGGTCACGTTGACCGGCTGGCTGGTGCCGGCCGGCGTGGTCACCGTCAGTGACTGCAGGCCCGGCGTAACATTAGACGGCACCTGCACGTTGATCTGAGCCGGGCTGATGTAATACACAAACGCGTGCTGCCCTCCGATGGTGACCGAGATCTGATCCAGCGATGTCGGCGCCTGGCTGCCGTTAAAATCGCTCGCCGCCCATTGCCGAGCATTCCCAGCGAGGTTCGCGCCATGCACTTCGATCCAAGAACCCGGCGCCACCGCGGGAAACGCCCCGAAGTCGCTCGCGCCGTTCACGCCGGTAACCGTGGGTGGACCCGTTAAAATCGCGGTCGGTTTTAGCACCCGGATCGCACTGTTTTGCGTGTCCGCGACATAGACGTTTCCCGCTGCGTCTACCGCAAGGGCCGTCGGGAAGTTGAGCGCGGCGCGAGTCGCGTCGCCGCTGTCTCCGCTGTATCCGATCCCGCCAACCCCGGCAATCGTGCGAATGCTGCCGTCCGGCGTCACCATGCGGATCCGCGAGTTCAACGTGTCCGCGATATAAATGTTTCCCGCCGCGTCTACCGCCACCCCATGCGGATGGTTCAGCATCGCCTGCGTCGCCTTGCCGCCATCGCCGGAGTAACCGTTGCTACCGGTGCCGGCGACAGTTGATATGCTGCCTCCGCCCGGAGTGACTTTGCGGATCACTCCCGAGTTGGCGTCCGCCACGTAAATGTTCCCGGCCGCATCGATCGCCAACCCCGTCGGATTGTCCAATTCCGCGGCTCCCGCCGGCCCGCCATCGCCGAGATAGCCGGCCGTATTGTTGCCGGCGAACGCCTGCACCGTGCCGGTCGTGCCCGGAGTGATCAGGCGCACGACATGATTGCTGCTGTCCGCGATATACAGGTTGCCGGCGCCATCCAGAACCAGTCCCGTGGGATTGTCGAACTGCGCCTGGCTGCCCGGATGATTGTTCCCCGCAAAACCGCCCGTGCCGTTGCCGGCAATGGTCGTGATGGTCCCCCCGCCCGAAGCGACTTTCTTGATTTCGTGATTTCCAGTGTCCGAAAGAAACAGGTTCCCGGAGCCGTCTACAGCCAGGCCGCACGGCGTGCGGATCTGGGCCGCGGTGGCCGCTCCGCCGCTGGTGCCCGCGCCCGTGTCGCCCGCCGTACCCGTCCCCACGATCGTCGTGATATTGCCGCCCGATATCTTGCGCACGCGGTAGTTCAACTGGTCGCCGATGTAAATGTTGCCCGCGCCATCCACCACCAGGGAACACGGATTGTTGATTTGCGCGGCAGCGGCCGGGCCGCCGTCGCCGCCAAATCCACCGCCGGCCGTGCCGACGATGGTCGAAATCGTAAATCCCTGAGGAGCCTGGGCCCAGCTCGATGCAGCGGCAAACACCAGCGCAGCGGCCCCCATACACTCAACCGTCCTGTGGCCGCGAGGCCCACCTGTGCCATTTCTTCTCATCAACCGAATTCCCACCAAACGAGGATAGTAGCTCAATGCGGCGGACATCCGCCAGACGGCTTCAGGCGCGCCTCAAGCTCTTGCAAGCACGCTGCCGTAGCCGGTGACGCGCGGATTCACGTGCGCCATTCGCACCGCGTTCATCAGCGCATGCGGGGTGCTGGAGACCACCGGCACTTTGCATTTGTCTTCCAGCGGAACCAGCAGGTCGATGGTTTTCAAACCGCCGCAAGACACCAGCAGCGTGTCGGATTTGGAGGCTGCCGCAAACAAGCCCGCGCTGAAATCGAACAACTGCTCTTGCGTTACCGCATTCGTCGCGCGAATCAGATTCAGCCCTTTAATGATCGAAACGTCAAAACCGCTCTCTTTCAGAAACCGTTCGAGTGTGGCGTTGACCTCATCAGTGTACGCCGTGGCCACAGCCACCCGCCGCGCGCCCGCCACTTTAAGGCCATCCACAATGCCCGTCGACATCGAGGTCGCGGGCAGCCCCGTCGCCTGATGCACCCGATCGATCAACTCCCGGTTGAATGCGGCGCCTTTGTAGAACGTCAGCGACGTTCCCATGATCGAAATCGCGGTCGCCCCTTGCTGCTTCAGTTTCACCGCTGCGGGGACAATGCGCGGAACGGCCTCGTCGTAGCTCTCAATCGTCATCCCGTGAAAGGCCAGCCCTTCCGCGAGGAACTTGATGCCTTTCGGATAAAGCAGATTGGCCTCAGGCGGAACCGGATAATTGGCGGGCGGGAAGATCATGCCGATCACGGGTTCGTCGGCCAACGCGAACGGCGCGGCCAAGGCCGCGGCAGCGGTAGTGTGAAGAAAACGGCGACGGGAATTTTCGCTCAAGGAATTAAAACCTCGCTCACGGTTGAGTATACGCCGGAACACACGCCGGCCGCCAACCGGTACCATATTCATCGCGACTGCTCCGAGTAGGTCCGGATATGCTCCGGTGAACGGCCTGCAGCTCTATTACGAAATCCACGGCGCCGGGCAGCCACTGATTCTCATGCACGGCGGCATCGGCTCGACCACCATGTTCGCGGAATTGTTGCCCGCACTCTTGACAGGCCGGCAGGTGATCGCGATAGATTTGCAGGCGCACGGCCGCACCGCCGATATCGACCGCCCACTGCGGTATGAATCGATGGGCGACGATATCGCTGGACTGCTGCGGCATCTCGATGTGGGGCAAGCCGACCTCATGGGATACTCGCTCGGCGGCGGAGTCGCCCTGCGCACCGCCATCCAGTACCCGGCCGCGGTGCGAAAGCTGATCATCCTCTCGGCGCCCTGCAAGCGCGACGGCTGGTATCCCGAAGTCATGGCCGCCGCGTCCAGTGCCGGACCGGACAGCGCCGAACAAATGAAACCCACGCCCTTCTACGAAGCCTATGCGCGGACTGCGCCCCGGCCGGAGGATTGGCCCGTGCTCCACGCCAAGCTGGGCGAGATGGTCCGGCGCGACTACGACTGGTCACCCGAAGTCGCGGCGCTGCATATCCCGGCGCTGCTGATCTTCGGCGATGCCGATTCCGTCCGCCCCGCGCACATCGTGGAATTTTTCGAGGGGCTCGGCGGCGGCAAACGGGATGCCGGCTGGAACGGATCAGGTATCTCCAAAGCCCGGCTCGCGATTATCCCGGGAGTGACTCACTACAACATCTTGTCATCGCCTCTTCTGGCGCCGATGGTCAATGATTTCCTCGAGACTACACCTGTCGGTAGCGGTAACAGCTGACCAGATGATCGTTCACCATCCCCACGGCTTGCATGAACGCGTAGCAAATGGTCGATCCCACAAACGTGAACCCGCGCCGCCCAAGGTCCCGGCTCATGGCGTCCGATGCCGCCGTGCGCGCCGGCACGTCCGCCATGCGCCGCCAGCGGTTGCGCCGGGCTTCGCCATTGACGAAGCCCCAGATATAGCGGTCGAAGCTGCCGAATTCCTTCTGCACCTCGAGAAACGCGCGCGCATTCTGGACGGCGCTCCGAATCTTCAGCCGGTTGCGCACGATTCCCTCGTTCGCCAGCAACTCCGCCATCCGTTTTTCGTCGTAACCCGCCACTCTCTTGGGGTTGAAGCGGTCAAATGCGCGGCGATACGCCGGCCGCTTGGTTAAAATGATCGACCAGCTGAGCCCGGCTTGCGCGCCTTCCAACACCAGAAACTCGAACAGCACGCGATCCTCGTGCTGCGGCACGCCCCACTCCTCGTCATGATAAATAATCGACAAGGGGTCGCGCGCCCAGGCGCACCGCACCACCGCAGCTTCGGTCATAGCGCCCGCTGCTTGTTGCGCGCCGCCGAGGCCGGCCGGCGCGGCCTCTGCTTGGCCGAGACTGATTTGATGATCAGCCGTCGCTTTGCCTTTGGATCGATCGGCGCATCGGCCCGCCGCAGCCCTTCTTTCATGAGCTCCCGGATCGCCGGCTTGTCCAGATCCGCGGCGTCCTGAAGCACAATATGCCGCACCACGTGTCCGCTCCCTCGCAGGAGTTTCTGCGGATCCGGCAAACTCGGCCCGTTGAAGAAGAACAGGCTCACCCAGCGTGGAAATACCGCAATCGAAAATACCACGTCGCGACTTCGTTCGCTCGCCGCGAACCCAATCGCCAGCGCGTTGTAATTGTCGTAGACCAGTTCGGTCGCACCCGGCACGTGCGCGCGCATCGCCCGCAGGATCGCGCTCGCGGTCTTCTCGATTTCCGGCGTGAACTTTGCCAGAAAGCCCTTCAACCGGGCTTGTGGCGATTCAAGCTTCATGAGCGATCAGTGTACAGCATGTCTGCCATCGATGCTCCCCCGGTTTGATAGAGTGGTCAGGATGAAAACCTCGGCGGCAGCCATTCCCACCGGCCGGGCCCTGGGTGCGGAGATTCCCGGGGTGGATCTGCGAAATCTGTCCTCCGATGAGTTCGCAGCAATCCACCGCGCCTGGCTCGAACATCTGGTGGTGCTCTTCCGGGGCCAGCAGCTCACGGACGAAGACCTGATCCGGTTCAGCCGTCGCTTCGGCGAGCTCGACTGGGCGCCGATCCAGGAGACGGGCCGCCGTTTCGTCGACGGCCATCCCGAAATCTACGTCGTCTCTAATGTGATGGAAAACGGCTTGCCGATCGGCAGCTTGGGCGCCGGCGAAGCGGTCTGGCACACCGACATGTCGTACCTGGAGATGCCGCCGAAAGCCAGCATGCTCTACGCTCTCGAGACCCCTCCCGCCGGCGGCAACACCTATTTCTGCAATATGTATGCCGCCTACGATTCCCTGCCTGCGCCGCTCCGCGAGCGCCTGGCGGGCCTCACACTTAAACACGACGCTACCTACAACAGTGGCGGCTATGTCCGGCAAGGCATGGCCGCCGTCGATGATCCGGTCAACTCCCCCGGCATCTATCACCCGCTGGTGACTACGCACCCGGAGACCGGGCGCCGCGCGCTCTACCTGGGCCGCCGCCGCAACGCCTATATCGCCGGACTTGCTCTGAACGAATCCGAAGCGCTGCTCGACGAGCTTTGGCGCTACGCGTCCCGCGACGAAATCACCTGGGGCCACGAATGGCGTCCCGGCGACGTCGTCCTCTGGGACAATCGCTGCACGATGCACCGCCGCGACGCCTTTGAAGCGACCTCGCGCCGCATTCTGCACCGCACTCAGATCAAGGGCGAGGCCCGCCCTTCCGCGTGACTACCGCGCAAAAGCCGGTAAGGGCAACAGGCTCCCTCTTACGGTTTACCGCCCCGCAAATGGTGCTGACGCTGCTCTGCCTGATGTACCTGATCCTATTCGTCAATCGGGTCAGCATCTCAACCACAGCTCCGTTGATGAAGGCTGATCTCGGCCTCAGCAACTCGCAGCTTGGACTCGCCTTCTCGGCTTTCGCCATTCCGTATGCGCTATTCCAGTTGTTCGGCGGCTGGATCGGCGACCTGCTGGGTCCTCGCTTCACCCTTGCCGCCTGCTGCGCCATTGTCACTGCCGCAACGATGCTCACCGGCGCAACCGGCGGGTTCGCCTCGCTATTCGCCGCGCGTCTGGCCTTGGGATTCGGCGAAGGCGCCGCGTTTCCCACCGCCACCCGCGCCATGTCGAACTGGACGCCGGTCGGAAGCTGGGGCTTCGCGCAAGGCATCACTCACTCGTTCTCGCGCATCGGCAACGCGCTCACTCCGGCGCTCGTTGCCTCCCTCCTTGTGTTTGTCTCCTGGCGTATCTCCTTCGTCATCCTCGGCACGGCTAGCCTCATCTGGCTTCTCGTGTGGGCCTGGTACTTCCGCAATGATCCCCGCGAGCATCGCGCGATCACGGAAGCCGATCTCGCCAAGTTGCCCCCCCGCCGCCATACCCGCCGCCAACCCGTCCCGTGGCTCCGCCTGGCCCGGTGCATTCTCCCGGTGACGATCGTCGACTTCTGTTACGGCTGGACGCTCTGGCTGTTCCTGAGCTGGATTCCGTCGTTTTTCCTGGAGAACTACCACCTCAACCTGCAGACCTCGGCGCTTTTTTCGGCCGGCGTCTTGTTTGCGGGCGTCATTGGTGACACCGTCGGCGGAATCGTCAGCGACCGTCTGCTTCACAAAACCGGCAGCCTTGTCATCGCCCGCCGTTCCGTAATTGTAGCCGGATTCCTGGGAGCCTTCGTATTCCTGTTGCCCGTAATTCTGGTACACAATCTCAGCGTCGCCGCGGCCGGTCTCACCCTGGCTTTCTTCTTCGCCGAACTGATTGTGGCGCCGATCTGGTCGGTCCCGATGGACATTGCCCCGCGCTACGCCGGCACCGCCAGCGGCATGATGAATTTCGGATTTGGGGTCGCCGGCCTTGTGTCTCCTTCGAGCTTCGGTTACCTCGTAGATCGCACCGGTAGCTGGGTGGTGCCTTTTATTGCCTCGGTCGTGCTATTGCTGCTTGGCGCGGCTTTGGCCTCGCGCCTCCGGCCCGATCGTCCTTTCACCGAAGCCTGACCCCGTCAGCGGCCGATACTGGTGATCTTGGAGCGCCGCAGAATGGTTTCCGCCTCGTCCAGGAGGTGCTTGGTGTATTCGGCCAGCGCGCGATATTTTCCGGACAGTTCGCGACTCGCGTCCTCAACCGCTTCGGTGCTCTGTTTGTACAGATCCTCACATCGATCCAGCAGTTCTTTACCCGAATCGATCAGGTAATCGGCCGCTTCCTCGCCTTGCTTCCGCAGCTTGCGCCGCGTGCGTACGCCCGAATCCGGCGCCAGCAGCAACGCCGCCACCGCGCCAATCGCAGCGCCCGCAAAGAAGAAGGTTGCCCGGTCTCCCGCTCGTGCCTGGCTCATAGTCTCTCCTTTCGTAGAAACGAAAACGCCCTCACTTTGAGCTTAACGCCTTCCGGCCCCCGGCCGTACTCACGATTCTGTTAACAACCCCCGTCACAGATCCCGTGGCGGTCATTCGGTTCGCAAGCGCCTGGATTGCCGCGTACCTCCGCCACCTCAAGCTATCAAATGCTCGTTGAAAAACGCTACATGAATTGAGGAATTCCTGCATAAAGAAATGCTTGGCAACGCTCGATAGAGCCCCAGGGACAACACGGCATGTTTCGCGCGACCATCCTGGCCGTTCTCGCTCCGGGCCTCTGGGCACAACCAAACCTTCTCGATCTGAGCCTCGAACAACTCATGAACATTCAGGTGCGCTCGGTTTCGAAAAAGGCTCAGCGGCTGTCTCGAACCGCCGCGGCGGTCTTCGTTCTGAACGCTGAGGATATCCGGCGTTCCGGAGCGACAAATCTTCCCGACCTCCTGCGCCTTGTGCCGGGAGTACAGGTTGCGCGCCTCGATGCCAATGCCTGGGCGATCAGCATTCGTGGATTTAACGCGCGCTACTCGAATAAGGTGCTGGTGCTGATTGATGGGCGCACTGCCTATGCGCCCGATTTTGGCGGGGTGTTTTGGGATCAACAGGATTTGCCACTGGAGAACATTGAACGGATTGAAGTGATTCGAGGCCCGGGCGGGACGGCGTGGGGCGCCAACGCGGTAAACGGCGTCATTAACATAACCACCACCGATTCCCGTTCGCACTCCGGCGCGCGGCTCTCGCTGGTTGCGGGTTCCGAAGCGCCTGTCGCTGCTTTTCTCGAGTACTCGGCGCCAGTTCACACCAGCGGCGGGTATCGGGTCTTCGGCCGTTTCACCGACACGGCAGATCGGAAGTTGGCGGACGGGACCTCTGCCGGCGACGGCTGGCATCGGCAGCAGGGCGGCTTTCGTACCGACTGGAAATTGAACGGCCGTGATACGTTGACGCTTCAGGGCGACTTATTTCATAACCGCGCCGGTCAACGCCGTTGGTCCGCTTACGCCCTCGGTTTTCCCTTTCAATCGGTGATTTCCCAACCCATCGAGGCCAACGGTGGGAACTTCCTGGCGCGTTGGACCCGAACACGCTCTAACCTGTCGAGCTTCCAGGTTCAGGCTTATTACGATCGCTTTTCGCGTGCCGACTTAGGCGTGGTTGAGTCGGTCGACACGCTGGACACAGACTTTCAATACCGGCTGCCCTTGGGGACCCGCCATGACGTGGTTTGGGGCGGCGGATACCGCGTGACACGCTCCGGGGCGAATTCGCCCGATCCGTCAATATTCTCCGGCCCGTATCGCACCGATTCCCTGTACAGCCTGTTTGCGCAAGACGAAATCTCGTTCGGCAGCCGCTTTTCGGTAAGCTTCGGCTCTCGCCTCGAACACAATGCGTATACGGGCCTCGAATTTGAGCCCAGCCTCCGTTTCGCCTGGGCCTTGACCCCGCATGAGACGTTCTGGGCCTCGGCGTCCCGCGCCATTCGCCAGCCCTCACGCCTTGAGAATTCCGTGGATGTGGAACTCGGCCGTTTTCCGGTTCCACCGGGAATCACGGCGATCGTAAAGATGTATGGGAATCGGAGTCTGCAGGCGGAAGAATTGCGCGACCTCGAAATCGGCTATCGGTCCCAAGTAACCCGGCGCTTCTCGCTGGATCTCACCGCCTTCACCGGCTGGTATGGGCACTTGCAGTGGACCGTATTGGGCAATCCCCAGCCGGTCACGCCCTCCGAAATGGTGATCCCGGTCATGTTCAAGAACGTCGATCACGGCTGGATGTATGGCGCCGAGTTGGCATCGACATGGGAGGCTACGTCACGCTGGAGAATCAGCCCGGGCTATGCATTTGTCGGGCTCGCCGCCACGCCCGACAGTGCTGTTGCAAGGCAGAGGACGCCGGAGCCGGGCCGCCAACCCGCCAAACATGTTGTCCATCTCCGTTCGCTGTTCGACCTGACCCGGCGCACGGAGTTCGATCTGTCGCTTTACGGAACAACGCGCTTGCCTGACGCGGGCATCTCCGGCTACGCGCGACTGGATGCGCGCATTAACCGCCGATTCGGAGAATCCACCGAAGCGAGCATCGTGGGCCAGAATCTGCTACAGCCCAGGCATTTGGAGTTTCTCGATCACGCGGGCATCCTCAGTTCGGAAGTGCCGCGCAGCATCTACGGCAAACTCACCTGGCGGTTCTAGACTGGAGCCGGACGCACCGCTATCCGCATCGACAGGCGCGTTCCCCTGAGTAAAACTGGGTGTATGGCAGGACGAGAACGTTGGGGCCTGCGGGGGAACGTGCATACGTGCAAGCTGGAACGCACCGCCTCTTTGCGCGGGTGCAGCGCGGACGCGTGCGAGACCCGGGAGTGGAGTGATAGCACCACTGCTGCATTTCGGCCGAACGGTGGGATGGCGTGGCACTCGTACCGCAATCACGACAGCCCCGAGGGGATCACAACCTTCGAGTATGACGACGCGGGAAGACTCGTGTCGATTCGCAATGAAAGCGCTGGCGCGCTCGTGGGTCTGACTCTTCACGAGTACGATCCCGCGGGCCGATTGGCACGGGTTCTGTACCGGCCGCAAACCGGCAGCGAGCGGATCACGGAAAGTTACGAATACGCCTCCACCGGCCGGAAGAAAAAAACACAATACGCCGACTTGACGGCCCAGGGCCGAAGCGCGAATTATGCGTGGAGTATCGAGGGCACCGATGCCGCCTACTCCGCGCCGGGAGCCGTGGCGGTGAGCACTTACTATAATGAGCGGGAGCAACCGACTGAGGTGCACTTTCTCGACACCGCAGGCCGTCCCGTGAGCCGCGTAGATCTTCGGTACGACGAAGCCGGACGCCTCGTCGCAGAAGCGCAAACCCACTCGGACGAGGCCCTGCCGCCGGAGATGCTGGCGTCGTTCAACGAGGCGCAGCGCGAAACCGTTCGTGCCATCTTTGGCGGCGGGAAATTTGTTCAGCGCACCCATCGGTATGGTGATCAAGGCCGGCGAATCGAGACCCGTTGGGAAATGGGCCCGCTCGGGAGCGACGTCAAAAAGATGGCGTATAACGAGCATGGGGACCTCATCGAGGAGATCCATGAGCGCGAGGAACGGGAGTTCGGCATGGACGACCAGGGACAGCTCTCCGCAATGCCGGTCAAGGAAAGAGCGATCCGCTCCGAGGTCCGCATCCGTTATGAATATGACGTGCACGGCAATTGGGTGCTGAAGACGGTAGAAAGCCGCGGCGGCAAGGAACAGAATTTTACGGTCGCGAGCGTCGAGCGGCGCACGCTTACGTATTTCGAACCGCGCTAAGCAATCCCTGGCAAGTCGGTAAGCCGTCGCCCGCCACAGCGAGCAGCGGTAGCACGAAAACGCACACCTTACACCACCGTCAATTCCACCCATCCCGGCAGCGTCGCGGGCTTGTTATTCAGGAACACGACGCGCCGCGTTTTCGGAAATGGGAGATTCGACGCCAGCGCCCGGTTGTAAAGCGCGTACTGCTGCAGGATCTGGCGGTATTCGGGGTTGCTTGTATCAAGCCATGAACTCTTCGCGAGCAAACCGCCGCCCCAGCCGAGCGCGAGCAGACAGGCGCCTTTCTCGCGCGCCTGCGCCAGGCGCTGCTCCAGCTCCTCCAGGCTCTTGTCCAGCAGGCCGAGACCCGCTGTCGCGGCATACTGGCGCTGCAACGCCAGCAGACCCGTGGCATAGACATTCACCGCTTCGAACACCTTCGCGCGATTGAGAGACTCCGGCCAGCGTACCTGCCGCCGCACTTCCGGCTGGAGAAAAAACTCTTTCTCGCTCCACTCGCCTTCGAACGCCGCACCTGGCGGCGCCATCTCGGCGAATGCCGGCGTGCTCTCTTCGGGACGCGCGCCATCCACGGCGCCCCGCGGGCTCTGCTTCCAGCCCAGCGCGTACTGCGGGCCGCGCGGCTGCAAGGTCGACGTGCGCAGCAGGTAAATCTTGAATTGGTTGGGGGACACGGTCGCCGAATCGCCGACGTTCATAAACCGCATTCGGTTCGTGCCGGGCGGGCCAAGCGCGCCATCCTCGACGATCTCCGCCGGCCGTCGCGGCACCCGCTCGCCCTTCACGCGCTGCAGCACTTCCTGCAGCATGCCCTCGCGCCAGTGCGCAAACAGCATCCCCGTGCGCAGCGCGCCTTTGAGCGCAGCGCCCGGCAAATACGGCCCGGATGCGCCCGCGGCAAATGTCGGTATGTGCAGGCTATCCCCTGCCGCCCGATTCCAATACGCCGCGTACGCCGCGTTCTCGAAGGGAATCCGCCGCCCCGCGAAATTCTGCGCGAAGCCGCCCCATGAGGCGAAGTCCAGCTTGTCGGCCTTCTTGAGCTGTGCCAGATATCCTTCCAGCCGAGGCCCTTTGGCCAGCAGGCGAAAGATGCGCCACTGGTCCAGAACGTTGACATGGTCTTTCCAGACCATGTAATCGATCGGCGCCAGCTTGCGGCCATCGCCGACCAGTGTCGGGGTGAGGCATGTCACGCGATAGCGCATTCAGCTCACCTCGGGCAGCGGAATCGACAGCGCAAATCCCGCGCGAAACACCGGATGCGAAAACCCGTCCGGCGCCACGTCGGGGGCCGCGCCGCGCAGCGTCCCGCCCGCGTACAGCACCGAACCTTCCGCCACCATCTGGATATATTTCTTTAGCTCGCCCGATCCCGCCGGGCTCTCCACGCGCCCGCCGCGCTCCAGAATCGTATAATTACCGCGCGCCCAATCGACCGAATCCACTCCCGACGGCGCAAACAACGACAGCAGCCACTGGCCCCCGGCCCCCGCCCCCTGTTCGCCGGCTTCCAAAATCATTCCCGGAAGCTGCCCTTCGGCAAACTCCGGCGCTTCCGAGCGCCCCCACCCGCGCGATCGCTCGCCGCCGAATCCGCTATCCGCCAGCCACCGGAACGCCGCCTTCAGCGGCTCCAGCCACCGATCACGCGCCGCATCATCCGCAAAGGACACCACCGTCCACAGGCCCGCGCCCGCGCGAAACTCCAGGCATGCCGTCGAGTGGCGCTCCGTCGAGCCTGCCAGCCGGTCCACCGCTGCATTCCAGCGCACTCCGGTGCGAAACGGCCCCGAACGCCCGGATGGTACGAGGCAGCCGCTCGGACCATCAATCGCCCATTCGTTCTCATCCAGCGCCTGCCCGGCGAGCAGCAACGGCATGATTCCCAACGGCACAAACCGCGCGCTCTTCCAGCGCACACGCGCCGCCAGCAGCGCCGGCGCCGCCGGAGGCCACAGCGTTCGCGGCGGCACCACAAACCCGATCTCTTCGACAAACGGAAAACACGAGCTGAAGCACACCGCCGGTGCGCCGTTGCGCGCCGTGGCATCGAGCCACTCCTCGATCGATCCCAGCCGCCCCAGCGCCGCCGTCACCGCGGAATAAAGCGAATCGCTGTGATAGATGAAATCAACCTGGTTGCGGGCACCGGAATCCGGACCGATCCGCCACGGCCCTGTCGGCCGCAACTTCACGACTAAGCCGGGGTTCATGCCTCCTCTTTGATGAAAGCGAAGGCCGACTCGTTCACCGCGCTCTGAATGGCGCCCAGCGTGGCTCCCGTCGCAACCTCTTTCTCCGCCGCGCCGCTGGCGTAGTAGTTTTTCCCGCGCCAGACCAACCGCAGGGTTGAAAAACTGACACGCCCGCTCCCGCGCGAGCCGCCGCCGCCCAGCGAATCGTCTTCCAACAGCCGCAGTCCTTCGAGCACCCGCAAAAACAGCGGCGCGTCTTCGTCGCACAGCACGTCCATTACGAAACGCGTCTTGAACCGCGCGCCCGCCGGCACGCGCTCGAGCGTCCGTGGGTTGGCCTGCGAAGTGATGCGGTCAATCGCGTTCTCGCTCTTCACTTCGGTCAATTCATCGTCGAGATTCTCGCGCATCTGCGCCGTGATGCTCTCTGCTTCCAGCGGCGCGTCGAACACCGCCAGCCGCGCCGGCGTGGCCTGACTCGTCTCCAGTGTCTCGCCCTGCACGCGCTCCATGCGCCCGGGGTTGCGCCCGAACAGCAGGCAGATGTCGTCATCCGGCCGGTCGCTCTGGTGAATCCGCACTTCCTGCCCCTTGCGCCGCGATAGATAGACCAACTCGCTCGGTACCGCCAGCCCCGAGCTTTGCTCCAGCAGCGCACGGATTTTGCCGCGCAGCGAACTCCCCGGTACGTACGGGCGTCCGAACGCATCCTTCACGACGGGATTGTCCGATCCGCCGATCTCCAGCGAGCCTTTACCCGCACCCACGTGCAGGCCGGTCTCGCAATGCAGTTCGCCTTCCAGTATCAGTTTTCCGATCAGCTTCAACTCGGTTTGGGCAGTATGAGCGCTCATGGTTACTCGTTGTAAGCCACAATGGCTTCAAAAAGATCTTTGAACCGTTCGTATCCGCGGCTGTCGTTCTTGCGCGTGACCTGCAATAACAGCTTCTCCAGCTGATCCAGGCTGCGCAATCCGTGCCGCGCAATCGTGTACGCCAGCCGCGCGCGCAGCATCACAAATTCGTGCTGCCGCTCGTTGTCGGGCGCCCGCACCGCGCGCCGCACCGCGCTGTACAGCCGCCGCAGCTGGGTCTTGGTGCCGGAATCCATATCGCGCATCCGGCTCACTATCGAGTGAGCCTGATTGTCCAGATACAGGCTGTCGTTGATCAGCTTCTCCAGCTCGATTTCCGGCGGCCCTTCCGGTCGGCCGCGGTCGAAGCCGCGCCGTTCGCCGCGCTCTCCCCGCTCGCCGCGTTCCCCGCCCTCGCGCGGCCCGCCTTGCGGCCGCCCTTCCCGCGGAGGACGGTTCTCGCGGTTCGGCCGCTGTTGTTCTTGTGTCATCAGATTATCCTTCTGTCACCAGTCGGGCCCACTCCAGGGCCACCAGCCCGGCAGGCCGCAGCTTGACTTCGGCCGACCTGCGCCCCACCAGCTCGTTGATCAGGTGCGCTCTCAACTTCTGAAATTCGCGATCCCGCGTGCCGCTCAACACCCGGTTGAACCGCCGCTGAAATCGCCACGTGCGCTGGATTTCGGCGCCGGCCTCTCCGTAAGGCTCGTGCCGGTAAATACTGCGCAATTGATACAGGAACTGCCGGGACATGCGGAAATCGTGAATCAGCCGCGTCACCGTATCCTTGAGCTCCGCGGCATCGTTTAAGTGCCGCCATTCCAGGATCCGTCCCAGCAAATAAATGCAGTCCTTGTCCGACGCTTTGGCCAGATCGAGATTCCGTCCGGCTTCTTCGAATACCGCCGCCAGCGGCGTGTACGTTTCCGGCGCCAGCGCAATTGCCATCGAGATCGTCTTACCTTCCGCCCCCGGATATTCTTTCAGATTTTCTTCGGTGAAACGATGGAACAACCGCTGCACTTCCCTCGCCAGCGCAATCAGCGCGTCCCAGGATCCGTACACCGCGAAATCATCGCCGCCCGCGTAGAGGATGCTCACCTTGCGCCAGAACTCCGGCATCGAGCAAAGCACCTCCAGCTCGCCGGCGAAAAACTGCTTGTAGAGCACCGAAAGCGGCACGTGCTCCTCGATGCTATGCACCCGCCGCAGCCGCAGCCCAAAATTATCC
>DATGII010000035.1:0-19069 GCA_035295805.1 Bryobacteraceae bacterium
TGGGCCGCCCAGTAGTTTGAGCCGCATCTACGAGGCCATTGGAATCGCTGGATGGCGTTACTTATAAACTCTCGTTTCGATGCCCGACTCTCTGAAATCCGATGGGACGGCGACAATAGCTATCCGCACTCCACCGGGTGTGATGGAACCGGTTCCAAGTTCTCCCCGCCGGCGTCCTCCACGTAGGGGCCCGCCGTTTGGGCTTTGAAGGCCCGACAGGAAGCTCAGCACCACCTGATTGCAACGCTTGCTGGCCAGCAAGAAAACCGCCGAAGCTTGCGGGTGGGCGCAAGCCTCTATCCGATTTCACACTAGCAGATGCGATGGGGAGAGGCTGCCGGGGGCGGCGGCTAACTAGAATGGAATCAATTCAAAATTCCCGAAAAATATCTGTGATTCCTTGGCGGCGCCGTTACGCCATGGTCCGTGGGCCGCCCGGTAATTTCGTGTGGCGGACTGTAACGCTTTAAACCGCAGTCCAGACACGCGAGATGGTTTCCTTTGACGATGGGCTGCGCCGTGCTGGCAAAGTAGCACGGGGAACTCGGAATGAACCAGTTCCGTGAAGGAGCAGACCAATATGTCTTACTTGAGACTAAGCGCCCTGGTATTCGCAACGGCCGTCACCTTTGTTACAGGCTGCGGCCGGCAGCAAAGAACCGCGGACGCCGATCGTACCGGAGATGCCAATCGGGTCGCCGCAACCGACCCGCAGCGCGACCGCGATGCCGATATCAACCGCCTCCAGCAGCGTCTTGACGATGTGGATCACAAGTGGGCCGAGAAGGAAAACAAACTGGAACACGAAAGGGCCTCGGCTCCCGCAGCGATGCGAAACAAGGTCACTGCGGACCTGAAAAATGCCCGGCAGGCGATTGAGAATTTGAAGACAACCACTCCCGACAACTGGTGGGAGCGGGAGGAGGGCGTTCTCCAGCAGACGACCGCACAACTGGAGCAGGACGTGCGCCGCTTCACGGGACGGCCCGCTCCTCGGAATGCTGAAACGAAACCGAAGAGTACGGAGAAGGATACGGCGTTCGCGGCACGACGGGATCAGTTCATCAATGACCTTCAGCCGAAGGTCGACGGCATGAAGAAAGAGCTGGATCGTGTCAGCGCCAAGGGCACCGAGAACACGGAAAGAAAAGATATTCGCGCCCGCGTGGACAAACTGGGCGACGATCTGTCCGCACTCCGCAATGCATCGCCGGACGATTGGTGGAAGATCTCGCGCGACCGCGTGGGAGACTACATTGATCGCCTGGAAAAGTCAGTCGGCCGGCTGGACGATAACAAACCCAAGAGCTGACGGCCCCCGCTTAAGACGAAATCCGTGGCAGCTTGGCCGCGGCGAAGCGCAACCCGGACGTACTCGGCGATCGAGGTTCCGTCCGGGTCGCGCCGCCGCCGCTATGCGTCCGTTCCTGAAATAACGCGATACATTAGGGAGATCCGCAGCTTCCCTCTTGAAATCCGGTGCGTGCGCCGTCGCAAAAACGCGGTCGTACCCGTCTTCGAAGCAGGAGGGGCTTGATCAAATGAGGTCTGTCCTAATTCTGTTGGCAGCCGCAGTGGCGGTGCCGGCGCAAACCATGCAAGAACGTGTGAGGCCGTACCTGTTGCGGGCCCTGGATGCCGGCAACGCATTCGTCGGGGTTTCGGCCGCGAGCGGCGATCCGACGATGGCGCCGGCTTCGCTCGCCAGCCTCTACGGGCCGAACCTGGCCGGGCAGACGGCGCTGGGTGTGGCTCCTTACCCGCCCAGCCTGGGCGGCGTCAGCGTGCAAATCGTCGATAGCGCCGGCAACGCGCAAGCGGCACAACTGCTTTACGTCTCGCCGGAACAGATTAATTTCGTGCTGCCCTCGGGAATGGCCGATGGAGCCGCGACCATCACGTTGTCCAACGGGGCGAGCCAGTTGACGGGCGCGGTGCAAGCCAATGCCGTCGCGCCCGCGCTGTTCACCGCGAATATGAATGGGCAAGGCGTGGTGGCGGCAACGGCCTACCGCAGTATCGCTCCCAACCCGGCGCCGCGAGGGCCGGTCACGGTTTTTCAATGCGGCGCGATGCCGGACAGCTGCGTGAGTGTTCCGATCGATCCGGGCCTCGATGCTCCGGTCACGATCACGCTCTACGCCACCGGGATCAAAGGCCGCTCCAGTGATGCCGGCGTGACTCTGACGATTGGCAAGATCACGGTGCCGATCCAAAGCATTACTTCGTCAGACGGTAACGGGCCGATGGCAGGCATCGACCAGGTGACGTTCTTGCTGCCGCTCACTCTGCGCGGCTCCGGAGAAGTGCCGATCTACTTAACCGTGGATGGGGTGAACTCGAATATGGCGCGCATTAACATTCAGTGACCTGCGATTAGAATTGCAGCCGGAGAGTGGCCTGCAGAGAACGGGGGCCGCCGGTTTGAAAGGCGGGTGCGACGCCGCTGCGCGCGGTCCCCGTTCCCAACATGAGATCGAGCATGGATGCCGGCACTCCAAACAGGGGGCTATCGCGAAAGCGCACCGGATCGGCGGGATTCGGATGATTGAAGAGGTTGAACGCCTCGAGACGAACCTGCAGGTTTGTGGAGCGGGACACCGGGACGGTGCGGCCGAGCGCCAGATCGAGTTGCGCCATGCCGAAGCCGGGAATCGCGTTGCGTCCGAGCGAGCCCTGCAGACCGGGCGCTACGGCGAACGCCGCGGGATTGAGACGCAGCCCGCCGAGGGAGTGATCGGGAATCCAGAGCGGGAGGCCGGGGACGCGGTTTGGCCGGCTGACGTTGTCGAAGCCGAGCCCCAACAGATTTTTTGTAGTGACGACATCGATCGGGAAACCGGAGCGAGCCCGCATCATGGCGCTCAGCTCCCAATCGCGCGCGAGCCATCCGTGCAACTGCGGCGTAAAGATGAATGCCGTGGTCACGTTGTGGCGGATATCGAAATCGCTCGAGCCGCGATCGGATCCCAGCGGCAGCCGCGGGTCCGCCAGGTACACTCCGGAATCGGAGGAGCCGTTATCGATGGAATGAGACCAGGCGTACGAAGCCGTCCCCTGCAGCAGACCGCTCATCCGGCGGCGGTACTGCAACTCGAGTCCTTCATAATCGGAGGCGCCGTGGTTGGTGGCTGCTTCGTATTGCGCGAGCGTGGAGCTCGGCAGCAGTGTGCCTTCGCGGCGCAACAACCGTTGGCCTGATGAACCGACGTAAGAAACCGACACGATGTTGCGCGTATCGAAGGCCCGCTCATAGGACAGGTTCCACTCGGCGACATACGGCAATTGAAGTCCCGCCGCCACCCGTGGTCCGAAGGCGGGAACTCCGGCCACGGGCGGGGCAAGTCCGGTGTTACTGAACTGCCACCGGTTAAAGGGGAAGCCGTTGATGGGGTCGAGCGCGACGCCGAAACCAACGTCATAGAAAATTCCCAGCCCGGCGCGCAGCACCGAGTGATCATCCAGGCGGAATGCGGCGCCGATTCGCGGTGCCAATTGCCGGTACGACGACGTCCATAATGGCCGCGTGGTATCGGTGAGAGGGAAATCCGGCGGTGCGGCCGGCGCGGCAAAAACGGGAAGCGGAGCCTGGGCATAGGCTGCGGCAGGCTCGCGAACGGCCGGAGGTGGCGTCACTTCCCAACGCAATCCATAAGTGAGCGACAAGCGGCGTGACGGCCGGTACGTGTCCTGCGCAAACAAGGAGAGCGTTTCAATGAGGCTGGAGGCCTGATCAGCTTGGGTCGTGGCGATCATCGGCGGGCGGCCGGCGAGAAGCGCCGCCAGATTGTTCCAGGCGCCGGTGACGGCGAGGGCGGGCGAGTCGCGCGCCGGAGTCAGCCGTTGATAGTCGGCTCCGAGCCGCCACGAATGGGAGCCCCGGTTGACTGCCAGAGTCTCCACAAGGTTCCACTCACCCTGGTGGTTACGGCCGCTGATGCCCGAGAAGAGCGCGCCCACGCCACCGATGTCCACGCCGTAGAAGGCCGGGCCGGGACTTTGCGGGGCGTGAAGAAATCCGGCTAAATCCACGGGGCTGCCGCCCGCGGCGGGATCGCTGCTCCACGAGGAATCGGCGGTTGTGCGCCATACACTCACGCGCACATCGTTGGTCACATGCGGCGCGGGCATGGCGGTGATCCCGGTGGTGAAGTTGTCGGCCCCGAGCCGGAAGCTTTCCACTTCGGCGAATCCCGCCTGCGTCGAGGAAGGCGGCCGGCTGTATCTTGCGAACAAGAGCACGCGGTCGCCGAACGAATGGTCGATACGGAAGCTGAGCGTGTCGAGCCGCGAGGGTCGCGACGCCTCGGCGAGCCCCACGCCCGACGCGCCGCCGAGCGGAACGGGAAACGCATTGAGGATGGGCTGATCGAGGGCAGGGGCGGACAGACGAACCGCCTGGGACGGCGTTGCCAAGAGCCAGGAATGCGGGTCCCGCAGCCGTAATGCTTCGTAGGAAGCGAAGAAATAGGTGCGCTGCGGGAGCAGCGGGCCTCCCAGGGTGGCGCCCCATTGTGCCACGCGCGGAGGCGGAGGGCTCACGCCATAGGAGCCGGCGAACCAATCGTTCGCCGCGGCCGCGTGCGGCCGAAACATGCCATAGGCCGATCCGTGGAGCTCGTCGGAGCCGGCACGGGTGGTGAGCGCTACCTGGGCGCCGGGCAAGCGGCCAAATTCCGGCGCGAAACTGGAAGTCTGCACGCGCACCTCGTCGAGCGATTCCATCGATGCGAGATTCTGCGTGCTCCCGAAAGCGGTCATCGCGGGCAAAGCCGCGCCCGCGAATTGCGCGGGCAAACCGGCACCGCTCACGCCGGTGTTGGCGCTGACGCCGTCTACGGTGAAGTAATTCGTGTTGGAGCGCAGCCCGTTGGCGCTGAATTGGCCGGCCTCGCCGCCGGTGGCCGGTGTTGCGACCACACCAGGCGCCAATTCCACCAGCGCGAGGACGCCGCGCCCGTTGGCGGGCAGTGATTGAATCGCGGTGCGGCCGACCAGAGTGCCGACCGAAGCATCGGCGGTGTTGACCGCCGGGGCTCCGCCTTCGACCGTGATGAGTTCTCGCATGCTGCCGAGCCGCAACGCAAAATCGAGCCGCAGGTCGGCGCCGAAGTCCACTTGCACGCTGAGCCGCACCACGGTTTGAAAGCCCGGCTTGCGAACCGTGACTTTGTAGGAACCGGGCGGCAGGCCGGCGATGTCGTAGACACCTTCGTCGTCGGTGCGGGCGCTGCGGCGAATGCCGGTGGACTCGTCCATGATGGTGACGCCGGCGCCGGCCAGGACCGCGCCGGAAACATCCTGCACCAAGCCGGCGACCTCGGCGCGTTCGGCGGCGCGGAGGGCCAGTGCGCCGGCGAGCAGCACCGGCACGAGCGTCCACGCGCGGCTCCGCTGCGGAGTCATTGCAATTCCGTACGGAGGATTTCGATGAGTCCGCGGAGCCGAGCCAGAGAGACGGCGAGCCGCGTTTTGCGCGCGTCGAGATCGGCCGTTGCGGCGTTAATGGCCTGATCGGCGCCGCGGGCGGCGGCAAGCACGGTTTCCGCAGTTTGCTGCCAGCCGGCGCCGGCCGGCGGAGCCACGTTCGCGGGTGGCAGCACCGCGGTCAACAACGTGTTCATGGCGGTGACGGAAGCCGACAAAATGTCCGCGTGATCCAGGGCCATGCGGCGGACCAGCGTTCGATCGGCGGGCGCGAGCGAGGCTTCCAGCGGCGCCGGGAAGCGCTGCGCCAAGGCCGCGAGCGCATAGGCGCGCTGGACGGCGCGATCGGTCGCCTCGATCAAGGAGTCGCCGGGATCGGCGGCGCCGTTGCTCGCCGCACGCAACTGGTCAATCAAAGGATTCGCGGCATCGGCCGGCGCCGCGGGGCGCCGCGGCAGGCCCGCGCCATTGGCGCGCCGGGCGCCGCCGGATTCGAAGGCGATTCGTACGCCGGGAATATCGGTGAGGGCGGCGCGAATCTGCTCCTGGCGCGCGGGGGCTAGGCCGGCGCCCGACACATCAATGGAGCCGGCGTTTCGTGCTACGTCGACGGGCTCGCCGAGATCGGCGCCGATGCGGTGCAGCGCGGCCATCACTTGCACTTCTTCAGCCGGCCCCGCTGCCGGCACGGCGGGTGCTTGGGCCCGCCGGGGAGCGGGCGGCGGCACGGGCGGGCGCGGGCCTTCCAGTTCGACGGCATCGGCGGGCACCTCGTCCATGTCCACGGTTTCCTCCGAGCGATACCGGAGGGTGGCGCTGGTCGGATGCAGATCGCCCGACCGCAGCGTCAGCGAGGCCTCGCGGACCACACCTTCCGGGGTCGAAGTGGTGACGACGTAATTTTCCGAATCCTGCCGGACCTGGTCCTGGCGCGCGGAAAGGCCGCTCCGCCAGCGCGAGAACGCCGCGGCGCTCAATGGATCTTCGGTGCTGAAGCCGGCCTGGCGCAGCATCGCGTCGATCACGGCCGGGTCGCCGGCCTCGGGCGGCCGCAGGGTGTCCAGGCGGGCGGGACGCGTCCAGGAGCGGTTCCGATAGCGAATGCGAATCCTGCGGCGCGGGTTTGGCGCCGCCCGTTCGCGCACCTCCGCTTTGCGCAGCAATTCGGCGGCGCTGACCGGAACGGGCTGCTCCATCCGACGCACCAGGACCACGGCGGCGATCAAAGCAGCGGCCGCGGTCAACACTCGCTTTATGGGAAACGCAATGACGCGCGGCGCCGAGGGGATCCGGCGCGGCAATTCCCAGGCGCGCGGGGGCTCGGGCAGAGCGGGCTTGAGAACCGTTTGGTGGAAACGAAGGATATCTTCAGACGTGTCGCGCAGCGCCGCCAGTTCATCGCGGCATGCGGGGCATGCGGACAGGTGCTGCTCCACGCGGCGCGTTTCCTCCGTGGACAAATCTTCGTCCGCCAGCCGCAACAACAGTTCGGCATCGGGATGAGTCGCGCTATTCATGGGCGGCCTTCTGTAACCTGGCGATGGCGCGTGTGAGAAACTCCCGTACGGTGGAAATGCTGATGCCCAGCGCCGCGGCGATTTCGCGGTATTTGAGCCCTTCGGAGCGGAGATAGAGACATTGCCGCTGCTGCGCCGAAAGAGTCTTCCACGCCTCTGCGATCTGCTTCATTCGTTCCCGCTCGATGAGGCCGGCGTCGGCCGGCGGGCGCAAGTCGCGAAGGAGCGCTTCGGAGCCGGCATTGAGAGGCTCGGTGCGCTCCTTGGCGCGCCAGTCCAGGCCCAGGTTGTGCGCAACGCGGAAAACCCATCCGCGCAGGTTCTGAATCGATTCGCCTTTCCGGAGCGCGAGGTAAAGGCGCAGGAACACCTCCTGGGCGGCGTCCTGCGCGTGCGGCGGCGTGAGCCCCAGGGTGAGCAGGTACCGGTACACGTCATCGCGGCATTCCTCGAAGGCATGAGTAACCTGTTTATCGAGCGGCGTCATTCACCGATCGATCGGCTACTGCGCGGCCGACTCCAACGCATGGGTCACCGGCGGCATGGTGACCGGTAGGGGCGGCTGGACGGCAGGCGCAGGCGCGTCGATCAAATCCAGTGTAATCGCCTGGTAGGCCGTCGTCTGCAGTTGTAACGCCGCGACGAGGGCGGGCAGCTTGGCCGTTTGATCAGGCGTCAGGACGGCGAGCGCCTGCTGGCGGTAGGAACTGTTGGGCAGCGGCAGCTGCTTGCGGAGGTTGTTGATGTCGATCTCCAGCTGGCCGACCGTAAGGGCATCCGCGGTCCCCTGGGTCAGCAGCATGTTGAGCTGCGTTTGTTTGTCATTAATCTGCTTGTATATGGCCTGCTGCGCGGTATTGCGGCTGGACTGAATGCTGATCAGGTTCTGCACCTGGGTGTCGGTGAGGTTGAGGTAGGCCTTGAGTTGGCTGTAGACGGGCTGAGGAGCTATTGGGGCCGGGAAAATGCCGATTTGTGCGGGCGCCGGCCGAATCGTGAGAAAAGTCACAGCGGCGAGGAAGATCAGCTTCATGGGACCTCCGAGGACAAAGACGGGCGAGGTGAGGTTTTTGCGACGGGCCGGGCAAAAAATATCGCTCCGGCCCGGGTTTCGCGGACGGTGCCGCGGCCGCGCTCAGGCTGGTCCCGCCAGAGCGCTGCGCTTTCTTCCGAACGGGAAGTAAATTCCGAAACCGATGAAGAGCCAGACGAAGAAGCGCACCCAGGTTTCGAGCGGGAGGGCGGCCATCAGGACGAGGCAGAACCCGATCGAGATCAACGGCAAGACCGGAGCGCCGGGGACGCGGAAACTGCGCTGGCGATCGGGCTGCGTTTTGCGCAACACAATCACTCCGACTGAGACGACGATGAACGCGAACAGCGTGCCGATGTTGGCGAGGTCGGCGAGCGTGCCGATATCGAACAGGCCGGCGGGAATGCCGACGAACAGGCCGGCGATCCAGGTGCTTACGTGCGGGGTGTTGTGCGCGGGATGTACCTTGGCGAAAAATTTGGGGAGGAGGCCGTCGCGCGCCATCGCGAACCAGATTCTTGCCTGCCCGTATTGAAATACCAGCAGCGACGAGATCATGCCCATCAGCGCGCCGATGTCCACCCACTGGCGCACGCCGTTGTAGCCGAGCATCTTGAGCGCGTTGGCGACCGGGGCTGCGTTGTTCAGCGTGTTCCAAGGGGCAATGCCGGTCAGCACCAGCGACACGGCAATATAGAGCACGGCGCATACGACCAGCGTCATGATGATGCCGAACGGGAGGTCGCGCTGGGGGCGGCGGCATTCTTCGGCGGCGGTAGAAACCGAATCGAAACCAATGTAGGTGAAGAATACGATCGCGGCGCCGGTCATCACACCAGGGAAGCCGTTGGGCAGGAAGGGATGCCAGTTACCCGTATGGACGGCGCGCGCGGCGCCGATCACGAAGATCAGAATCGCGGCAATTTTGACCGCCACCATGAAGTTGTTCGCGCCGGCGCTTTCGCGGACGCCTATGACCAGGATGAACGTCAGGAGCAAGATGATGATTAGTGCCGAGATATTGAACCAGGCGCCCGTGAATTGTCCGGCCGCGAACGGCGGATTTGCGAACTTTGCGGGCAGATGGATGCCGAAGGTGTTGTCGAGAACGTCGTTCAAGTAGGCCGAGAAGCCTACCGCTACCGCCATGTTGGAGACGGCGTATTCGAGGATTAAATCCCAGCCGATGATCCAGGCGATGATTTCGCCGAGCGTGGCGTAGGCGTAGGTATAGGCGCTGCCCGCGATCGGGATCATGGAGGCCAGTTCGGCATAGCAGAGCGCGGCGAAACTGCAGGCCAGGGCGGTGAGCAGAAAGGAAAGCGAAATGCCGGGGCCGGCGCCGGGACGGCCGGAGGTCGAGAGCGCCCGCGTGCCGTGCAGAATCAGGTCGAGGACGGGGGCGTTGAAGACGGATTCGTAGCCGCGCATCTCGCCGGCGGCAGCCGTACCGGTGAGGATGAAAATCCCGGAGCCGATGACTGCGCCGATGCCGAACGCGGTGAGGCTCCAGGGGCCGAGAGTGCGGCGGAGCCGGGAGCGTGAATCTTGGGAGGCGGCAATGAGGGCGTCGATGCTCTTCGTGCGGAAGATGCTCACTCGAGGCGCCCCGGCGGAACTAGCGCTTGCGCTGGCCTTGCGCCTGGTGGCGGATTTTCTTCTTCATCGATCCGCGGGCGATGCCGGCGGCACGCTTCGCCTTGGGTGCGGCTTTTTTGCGGGCGGCGCGCTTCAGCTTTTTGCGTTCGAGTTTGTCGGTGACGTTTTTCGTGTTCATCAGTCTCTTTTTAATCCAGCGTACTTTTCCACGAGCTTCTTCAAGCCATGATGCGGAAAGTTAACCGTGATCTTAGCATTATCGCCTTCCCCTTCGCGGCGCACCACGGTGCCCTTGCCGTACTTGGGATGCTCGACCGTCATGCCGGTCCGAGCAATCCGACGCGGCGGCGCGGCCGGTTGGGGCAGAGCCTTGGCCGGCAGCGAGGGCCGGGGCGGGATCACCGGGGCCTGGCGCGGCAGCGGCTTGGGGGGCGGCGCGGGACGCGGCGAGTTAAACGCAATGCCGCGTTCGCTGAAGAATTGGGAGATATTTTCGAGCGAATTGTAGCTTTTTCCGGTGTAGGCGTTGCGCCGCGCCGACTGGCGCACGTCGTAGCGCTCGCCGGTGAGATCGATCTCTCCGGTTTGCTCTTCAGGGCCGAGGTTGACGATGAGCTTTTCCGGAACCTCGCCCAGGAACCAGGAAGGCGTCGAGCGCTCTTGCTCGCCGCCGCCAAAGCGGCGCCGGTATTTCGCCCAACTGAGAACCAGGCGTCTTTGCGCGCGCGTCATGCCGACATAGCAGAGCCGGCGCTCTTCTTCCAGCATTTCCTCGGAGTTCATCGAGCGGCTGTGCGGGAACAGGCCCAGCTCCAAACCCGCGATGAAGACCACGGGGAACTCGAGGCCCTTGGCGTTGTGCAGGGTCATCAGCGTGACGGGAGCCTTGTCGTCGTACGCATCGGCCTCGGCCACCAGGGCGGCGTGGTCAAGAAAATTCCAGAGGTCTTCGCCGCGTTCCACGGCTTCGGCAGCGGCCGAAATCAATTCGTCGAGGTTCTCCTGGCGGGCTTCGGCTTCGGGCGTTTTTTCCTGCTCGAGCATTTTGCGGTAGCCGGTGCGGTCGAGAATGAACTTGATCAGGTTGGGCAGCGGCTCGCCGCTGGCGACCAGGGCGAGTTCCTGGATCAGGTTGCGGAAGGTCACCAGCGAGGATTGGGAGCGCGTCGAGAGCTGCTGCCCGTCAATGATCTGCTCGATGGCGGCCCACAACGTGATGCCCTTCTCGCGCGCCAGCGCTTCGATCTGGTCGACGGTCGTGCGGCCGATGCCGCGAGCCGGCGTGTTGATGATCCGCAGCAGGCTGATGGAATCGTTGGTGGAAACCGAGAGCTTGAGGTAGGCGAGGGTGTCCTTGATTTCGGCGCGCTGATAAAAACTGAAGCCGCCCACGATGTTGTATTTGCGGCCGTAGCGCCGTAGCGCTTCTTCGATCTGGCGGGATTGGAAGTTGGTCCGGTAGAGGACGGCGATGTGATCGGTGGGCCGGGACGCCAGCTGTTTGTCGATGGAGTCGGCGATGAACAGCGCTTCGTTTTCGGCATCGAACGCGGGATAGACGCCGATCAGGTCGCCGGCTTCGGACTCGGTCCAGAGCTTCTTGCCCTTGCGCGCTTTATTGTTCTCCACCACCGCGCCGGCGGCGGACAGGATGTTCTTCGTGGAGCGGTAATTCTGTTCCAGGCGGATGATTTTGGCCTTGGGGAAATCGTGCTCAAAATCGAGGATGTTCTTGATATCGGCGCCGCGCCAGCTGTAGATCGACTGGTCTTCGTCGCCTACGACGCACACGTTCTGATGCGATTCCGAGAGCAGGCGCATCAACTCGTACTGGCTGCGGTTGGTGTCCTGATACTCGTCGATCATGACGTAGCTGACGCGGCGGTTCCAGGCCTCGCGGATCGCATGATCATGCTGCAGGAGGCGCACGGCCTCGAGCAGCAGGTCGTCGAAATCGAGAGCGTTGGCCGCGCGTAGTGCATTTTCGTACTGTTCGAAGACCGCGGCCAGCTGCTCCTGCTCGCGATTGGTGGCGGCGCGGCTGAAATCCTGGGGGGTCTGCTTGCGGTTCTTGGCGTGGCTGATGCGCGAAAGCGCCGCGCGGTACTGCACAAACTCTTTTTCTTCCAGACCCAGGCGGCGATAGGCGGCCTTGATGATCAGCAACTGGTCGTCATCGTCATAAATACTGAAGCGGCGCGTGAACCCGGGGCGGATGGCGGAAAGCGCGTCGCCATCGCGGCGCAGCAGCCGCACGCAAAAAGAATGAAAAGTGGAAATATTCGGCTGCGAGTCGAGGTTTTCGGCTTCCAGCAGGGCGGCCACTCGTTCGCGCATTTCGCCCGCCGCTTTATTAGTAAAGGTGACGGCCAAAATCGCCGAGGGA
The DNA here is from genome assembly GCA_035295805.1 of Bryobacteraceae bacterium. Classification (GTDB taxonomy): domain Bacteria; phylum Acidobacteriota; class Terriglobia; order Bryobacterales; family Bryobacteraceae; genus PSRJ01. The sequence continues at coordinate 11,963 of DATGII010000035.1, forward strand.
GGAACGTGGCGCGAGGTGATGATATGCGCGATCCGGTGCGTTATGACACGGGTTTTTCCACTGCCAGCGCCGGCCAATATCAACAAAGGGCCTTCGGTGTGGGTAACGGCCTCGCGCTGCTGCGCGTTCAGCCCCTTAAGGAAATCCATGAGCGGGGACTCTTTCGAGTGTAGCATGGGGGTGGTCCGCTTCCATCGGATTCATTTCAAATCCGATTTAAATCGAATTTTCCGGCGGATCAACGACGCGCATTTCGCCTTTACCCCAGACCGTCTGGCGGCCGACTCCGGTCCAGCGCGCGGCGCGCAGCCAGGGAACGAATTCCTGCAGGACGCCCTGATAGGCCGCTGTGCCGGTGAAGCCATCGAGAGGATGGCTCCGGCCGGTGCGGCGGGAGATGCGGGAGGCGTGGTGAGGCGTCAAGTCGCAGCGCACGAGGCGAATGGCCGCAGCGCGCGCGCCCATCGCGCGAAAATCGAGCGCAAAGGGCGCCGGGCCGTAGAGGGCACGGAGGGTGGCAATGCGGTCGCGCAGGCGCGCGAACAGCACCCCAAACTCCGGCCGCGCGGTGGTTTGCCCCGCCGTCTTCAATTCTGTCGGCGTGAGGAAGCGGACTGTGACGTGATCAATGGCGTCCAGTTCCATATCGAGAGATATCGAACAGGGGACGCCCGCGGCGGGGGTCCCGTTGAGGGCGAGCTGCTCGACGCGATCGAGCCGGGCGCGGCGCCGCCCGGGGCCGATGCCGGTTGCCGCCCATTCGGCGAAGGCGGATTGGAAATACGGCATGATGGGTTCGCGAAGATCGAACAGGTGAAGATCGAAAGAAAACCAATCGTGTGCGGCGGCATTGAGGCCGTCGAGGGCCGGGGTCCGCAATACGAAGGGGCGCGGCCAGTCCGCCAGGCCGCTGGGAGCGGGACCGAGGGAGCGGCCCGGCTCGAAGATCCGTGAGTAAACGTCCGCCGGCGCGGTTCGCCTAAGGAATAAACCGCACGCTCCGCGTACTAGGTTGGCGCTGCCGCCGGCCGGTAGCCGCAGCGGCTCGAGGGCCTGAAAATGGAAGCGAAGCCGAAGGAATTCAAGGGTTGGCACGGCAGTTGCGGGGCAGCGCTTTGCCCCCTGTTGTATAATGGTATGGCATTTGACTCTTGTTTTCCGCTTTGACAAAGAGAGGGTTGCGTGGGCTAACCGCAACCCCCTTTTTCGTTTGGGGCAGGACTGGGCCGAGTGCATTATTCGTTTTAGAAGGAACGAGGCAGATGAAAGAAAAAGGTACGGTGAAGTGGTTTAACGCAGCCAAGGGCTACGGTTTTATTCAAAGAGAGAATGGGGAGGACGTATTTGTGCACTTCTCAGCCATCCAGTCGCAGGGATACCGCACACTGGATGAAGGCTCCCGGGTGGAGTTTGAAGTGACCAAAGGCCCAAAGGGTTTGCAGGCGACCAACGTCACCGCCGCCTGATGGAATGCAGCGGGCCGCTCCGAAACCACACGGACGGCCCGCTTTCCGTATTAATAATAACTAGAAGAGGAGTATGAGCAAAGAGGACAGCATCGAGGTAACCGGCACGGTCCTGGAGAAGTTTCCCAGCGGTCTGTTCAGTGTGCAACTGGAACATGATCGCGTAGTTTTGGCCCACCTGGCGGGACGATTGAGGCGCAATCGGATCCGCGTGCTGGCGGGCGACAAAGTCACTCTCGAGTTATCCCCCTACGACCTGACCAAAGGCAGAATTACGTTCCGCCACCGATAAGGTCAGATTTTCCTGTTCGTTTCGAAAGTTTTAGCAGCATGCCGGCGCAGGGCGTGCGAAATCTCACATCATCGGGCAGGATGCGCATGTTAAAAGAGGCAGGAAGGAACGGTCACAGGAGGTGTAAATTGTTTTTGCCCACCCTTGCCCGGTCCTGGTAAATTGTTGGAAGCAACCGAGGAAGACCACGGATATGAAAGACCCCAACCCTCCCGAGCAGCGCCGGCGAGCGAGAGTGAATCGCAATGCCGCGAATATAATCAAGGCGGAGGGTGCGGTGGATAAACCGAAAGGTGCGCAGAATCGGTCCCGCAAAGCAGCGGCCGATGTGAGCGAAGACCTGACCGCGGTTCTGTCGCAAAAGGTGGTTGGTCAACCGACAGCCACCAAGGTCATTGTTCCCTATATTCAGATGTACCAAGCGGGTCTGGCTCCGGAAGGCCGGCCGGTGGGAGTGTTTCTGCTGCTTGGCCCGACGGGAACAGGGAAGACCAAAACGGTGGAAGCGCTGGCTGAAGTTTTGCACGGCAGCGAAAAGAACGTGCTCAAGGTGGATTGCGGCGAATTCCAGATGGAGCACGAAGTGGCGAAGCTGATCGGCGCGCCGCCGGGCTACCTGGGGCATCGCGAGACACAGCCGATGCTGACGCAGCAGAAGCTGAACGCGGTGACCAGCGAAAAGTGCAGCCTGTCGCTGGTGCTATTCGACGAAATCGAGAAGGCGGCGCCCTCGATGACGCGCCTGCTGTTGGGGGTGCTGGACAAAGGCATACTGCGGCTGGGCGACAACTCGCAGGTAAATTTCGAAAAAAGCCTGGTGTTCCTCACCAGCAACCTGGGCGCGCGCGAGATGTTGCGCGAGATCAATCCCGACTTCGGTTTTCAATCCGTCAAGGGGATGGAGCGGTCCGATCTGACCAGCAAGCTGCAAAACATCGCGCTGGTGGCGGTGCGCAAGCGGTTCTCGCCCGAATTCGTAAACCGGATCGATTGCATCATTACCTACCAGCCGCTGACGGCGGAATCGCTGTCGGCGATTCTCGATCATCACATCACGGATCTGCAGAATCACGTGAACACGCGGTTGGGGAACCGCTCGTTCACGCTGGAGGTGCCGTTCGAAACACGGCAGTGGCTGCTGCAGAAAGGGACAAGCCCGGAGTACGGGGCGCGCGAGTTGAACCGCACGATTCACCGGAACCTGACGCAGCCGCTGGCAACGCTGGTGGCGACCAATCAAGTGCCGGCCGGATCGCGGGTGCGCGTAGATGTGTCCGAGACCAGCGAGAAGCTGGTCCTGAACGCAGCGGAGCTGACGATGACGCCCGCGCCCGCGAACCCGACGGTGCTGCTGGTGGACGACAATCGCGACCTGCTGCATTTTCTGGAGCGGCTGATGGCGGATGCGGGATGGAGCCTGCTCACGGCGGAATCGGCGAGCGATGCACGGCGCCTGGTGCAGGAGAACAAGCCGAACGCGGCCCTGCTCGATTTCATGCTGCCCGACGGCAACGGCGTGGAGCTCGGGGTTGAATTCCTGCGCACGATTCCGAATATGCTGGTGATCGTGATGACGGGGACGATTCTGCCGTCGGAGGAGGAAGCTCTGTGCGAAGAGCATAACTTCCCCGTGCTGCGGAAGCCGTTCCTGGCGAGCGACGTGATGAACCAGATTCGCACGCGGCTGATCCCGACGACCGGCGCGGCGCGCGGCGCATAGGCGAGCGGGTTTGCGGTATCGCGGCCGCCGAGAATAAGCTAAGGGGCATGCGGATTCTCACCGCGTTTGCGGTTGCCGTGTGCGCGTTGGCCGCGCCGGCTCAGCCATCGCTGCAAAAAGTCACGATCAACTACGCGACGCGCACCGGCACTACGTGGCCGCTGTACATAGCGAAAGAAGCCGGGTACTTCCAGAAGTACGGGCTTGATGCGAACATCGTGTTCGGAGTGCATCCGGCGGGAATCGCGATGGTGGTGAGCGGCGAAGCCGTGATGACCAACTACCCGCTCGAACAGGCAATGATCGCGGTATCGCGCGATGGATCGCTGGCGATCGTTGGCAGCCCGTACCGCAAGAGCCTGTTTGCGCTGATGGCGGCCAAGGGAGTGCCGAGCGTGCGGGCGCTCAAGGGCAAGCGGCTGGGAGTCAGCCAGCTTGGGGACGCGCCATATAACTATGCCGTGGCGCTGCTCGGTAAATTCGGCCTGACGCCGCGGGATGTCGAGTGGGTTCCCATCGGCACCGACGTGAACGGCCGCGCGGCGGCGCTGGCGAGCGGCCGCGTGGATGCCACCATGCTGACCGCCCCGGTCTATTTCCGGCTCGAAGAGCAGGGTTACAAAAGCCTGGCGAATACCAGCGACTACGACGACATTTACGCACCCACGGTGTATCTCGTCAAGAAAGCGACGGTCGCGTCCCATCCGCAGTTGGTCCAAGCGCTGATCAAGGCGCACACGGAAGCCATCAAGCGCTTCTACGACGACAAGGCCTTCGCGCTGAAAGCCTACATTAGATACACGCAGGAAAATGCGGCAGAACTGGCGCGCGTATACGATCGATATGCCCAAACGAATACGTTCGAACGGGTGCCCTATTTGACTGCAGCCGCGGTGCAATACATGATCGACCATCCGGTGGACGAGCAAGTGGCGGCGCAGTTGAAGAGATTCGATTTCCACACGGTGATCGACAACCGCATTGTCGAGCGGCTGGTGCGCGAAGGCTACTTCGAAAACCTGTTCGGGCCGGCGATTAAAGAGGAAGAACAGCGCAAAGCCGCGCAGGCGTTTCGCTGAAGGGTTTGTCGCGGGCAGGCCCGTAATCCGCGCTTCAGGCCGACACGGATTCGCCCTTTTGCGTCAATTCGCGGTAGATGATGCGCGTGCGCGCGAAGATCTCTTCGGCTTGACGAGGGAGATTCTTTCGGATCCACAACAATGTGGATTCGGCGTCGGGCATCACGGCCCAAGCCGGGCTCTGGTCGGCGCGGATGAGCGCCTGGACTTTGTGACCTTCCGGCCCGAGGATGTCATTCATGGCGCGGCTCAGCGCCTGCTCCAATTTTCCATCCGATTCGGAGGGAACCAGGTGCGTGTGCGCGCGCAGCAGGGCGTCCATGGCATCGGGATGAAACTCGCGGCTGAAGACATCAATCGCATAGGAACAGTACAGGCTGACACGAGACTGCGCCAGGAGCCTGTTCCAGAATTGCTCAAGCCGAATCGCGGAAGCAAACTGCCGGGCTTTCCAGAGCAGCGCGACCATTTCGCCGTACGCACGAATGCCGGCCGATTCCGGGAAAGGATGAAGCCGGCGCATCCCGTTTCGAATGGTACGTTCGAAGCGGTCCCAATCGGGTTGGCCGTCGACCATAAATGCGGCCAACGTTTCCTGGGCGTCCAAAAAGAGCACTTGGCTACGCGCCAGACTGGCGGAAGGATCGGTTCCCAGAACTTCGAGCTCCCGGTTGATCTGCGTCCAATGTTCGGCAGTCGCAATCACCAGGATGCCTTCGCCGCGCCGCAGCCCTTCGCAGAGAAATTGACTCACATTGCGAACCGGGGAGCCCTCGGTGTCGTAGAGCTGGACGAGGTGCGCCCTCCAGTGTGGTTGCTCCAGCAATTTCTGCCACGGCGACATCAGATGCCCCGATTCGATTCTATCGAAGCGACGATTGGAAACAATGGTTCAAGGGTACTGGCACCGAGGAAAAGGTGCGGGATTCTACGTTCCGCGCTCATTTCTCAGGAATCGGTCGGCCGCCTCGAACGGGTACCGAAAAACAGAAGACCGAGCCCGAGCCGACGGTGGACTTGTCCAGCCAGATCCGCCCGCCATAGTGTTCGACGATTCGCTGGCAGATGGCCAGCCCCAGACCGCTTCCGGGATACTGCTCCCGGCTATGCAGCCGCTTGAAAAGGCCAAAAATGCGGTTCGAATCACCCGGCTCAATGCCGATGCCGTTGTCCTCCACCGAGAAGACAATCCACCCATCCTTCTCCGCGGCTGAGACATGGATGTGGGGCGCCCCGGATCCGCGATATTTGAGCGCGTTGCTGATGAGGTTTTGAAGAACCTGCGCCAGGCGCGCTGGGTGCATGGAGACTTGGGGTAGCGCCGCCGAAGTCACGCTCGCCCCGGCCTGATCGATGGAGGCCTTGAGGGCTTCGAGTACCTCGCGGAACACAGCCTCGGAATCGATCACAGGCGGCGGACCCTCGGCGGACCGGGCCGCGGTCGTATACGCCAGAAGATCCTTGATCAGCTGGTCCATGGTTCTGGCGCCATGAATGGCGCCGGCGAGGAATCCCGCGGCTTCTTGCGGGAGTTGACCGCCGGCGGAGCGCTGCGCGAGCTCGGAGCACAAGGTGATGGTGCGCAGCGGTTCTTTCAAATCGTGACTGGCGGAATAGACGAATGCCTCAAGATCCTCGTTGGTGCGGCGCAGCTCTTCATTGGAGCGTTGGAGCTCTTGCTGAGCCCATTGCGCCTGCTCGAAGAGGCGGGCGTTATCCAGGGCGATGGCGGCCTGCGCGGCAATGCCTCGGGTGAGATCTTCTTCGTGCTGGGCAAACTTGGCGGCGGCCGAGTGAGCGAAGAACAGCGCGCCGAGAATTTCGCCCGACCGCAAAACGACGGGCGCGGCCAGGTAGCTTCGAACGCTTTGTGGGCCGGCGGGCTGCGGGCCGGGGCTGGCGGGATCATGGCCAAGATCGGAGAGACGAACAACCTGTCCATCCCGCAACGTTCGAGCGGCCAGTTCGCTGTCGGCGGCCGGCGGAAAGCTCGGGGAACCCTGCTGGGGACCGCTGCGGATCACTCGCGGCGCACGGCCCTGGTCGTTGGGCCCGACGGCGTTGTGAATAAAGCAACCCGATTCGGCGCCGATCAAGGCGGCGGCAATGTCGGTGATGGCCTGCGCCAGGCGCTCGGGGTCGCGTTCGGCCAGCAGAAGGGGGCCGACCTGATTCAAAAGCTCGGCCGTGGCGCGCGCGTGTTGCTCCCGCTCGAGGAGCAGGAGGCGTTCCCGCTCGGCGCGCTTGCGCCCGGTAATATCGCGCATGATCTTGGAGGCGCCGACGATGTTTCCCTCGCGGTCGCGAATGGGCGAAATGGTCAGAGCTACGTCGAGGATGCGACCGTCCCTGGTCTTGCGCTGCGTTTCGAAATGCGCAATGCGCTCGCCTTTTCCGATTCGCGTCAGCAACTGCGCGATCTCCGGTATCCGCTCAGCGGGGGCAATCATCGCGATGGACTGCCCGACAGCCTGCGCGGCCGTGTAACCCAGCAACTCTTCGGCGGCCCGGTTCCAGGTGGTGATGATCCCGGTGAGGTCCTTGGTGATA
>DATGII010000036.1:0-4161 GCA_035295805.1 Bryobacteraceae bacterium
GACTGGCCGCTGTCGATCATCGTGTGGATCACCTGGTCCTGACCGCAGGCAGGTGAGACCGGAGCGCCATGATAATGGATGTTCAGCGTCTCCGGCGTGCGGATGAGACTGCCGCACTGTTCAACCGTGGTCGACACCGTCTCCACGACAGTGCCGCTGGCTGGCACGTTGTTCGTGACGTTAAGGGAAAGCGTATCGCCCGGATTGATGCGGAGCGTCGGCCCTTCATATCCGGTCGTAGCCTCCTGGAAGCAGAACAGGGTCCGGTTGGGGGTGACGGAGGTGTCGACCCTGGTGTTGTAATTGATCTGGACGCTCAGCAAGCCGTTGTGGCTGAAGAAGTCCGGCGGCGGCAGCACGGTGCTGCCCGGCGCAGGGCGCGGGCATACGGGCGTGCCGGCGATGGTCGGAGCTGGCGGGATGCCATAGCCCGGTAACGGTGTCGTGGTCTGCGCCCACGTCTGTGATGCAGCCAGCATCAACAGCGCAGAGGCAACACTTGTTGCCACTGTTCGTACCATTTTCACTTTCCCTCCCTCTAAAATGCGAGCTTTTCTTGTATTGAGACAAAGGTTGCGTCTCTCGAAAATACTCGCGGAAGCACTAATTATAACTTTTTTGACAGTATAGGGATTTTTTCGTATCCGTCCAGCATCAAGAATTGTTTTACACTCCCACTTGGCGCCAGTTTCCTACTGTGTTTGCACGTGGGACAATTGCCAGTGGGATGGGTGAGGCGTTGAGTATACGCAATTATCGATTGCGGCTATTTCGAATTTGGAAACGAAACATGTTGAAATATCTTGCGTGCTGATCCGCGGTCCGGAGTCGCTGCAGGACTAACATTATCGCCGCCACAATTTGGATTTCGATGGGATGGCTGCCCAATCGATTGCGAGTTGGCCGTTTCGGGACAAATCCCACAACATTAAATTGTCGACAGATTCAAACATCGGCCCAGGAAGACGGCCGCTGAGTGTGGGCACCCGGGGCCATTGGGTTCGCTGGCCGCGCCTGCATCGCAGAAGGAAGTGAAGCGAGGCGGCCTTGCAGCCGCCTCGTTCTTTTCTGTTAGGCAACCCTTGTCGTTCGTTCGCAGAACGGCGGATAAACGGTGCCGTCAGCAGGGGGCCGGATCGGGCCGGCTGGACGCCGTTCCCCGAGGGGACGAATTCCTGCCTCCATCCAGGGAGAGAACGCGATCATGAACATTACCATGCGTCAGTTTTTGAAAGCGGCCAGCATGGCGGCTGCCGCGGTGGCCTGCGGGGCACCTATCGCGTCGGCGCAGTTCGTCGAGAAGGGCATCATGCCGCCGCCGCGGGAAGAGACCATTCCTGTCACGCCCAGCCCCGAGCACCACTGGGTTCGTGGCCACTGGGTCTGGAATAACTCCCGCGTCGGCTGGGGGTGGGCTGCAGGCCGCTATGTCCACGGTGAGGTCCCGGCTGTTCCGGCGGACGTCGTCGAAGTGATACCGGCGCGACCGGGGCCGGAGTACTTCTGGGTCAAGGGCCACTACGTGTGGGAGGACGGTCACTGGGCGTGGCACCGGGGCCTCTGGGCGCACTGAACGCTCCCCCAAATCAGCACACGTCAGACGAGGCGGCCTTGTGCCGCCTCGTCTGCTTTTTCTGATCCCGGCTTTGCGCAGGACGGCTCGCATCCGGTGGTGCGGGTAACCTGGGACGACGCCAAGGTCTACGTGACGTGGCTCGCAAAGAAGACGGGCAAAACCCTACCGCCTGTTGTCGAAAGCGGAGTATGCGACGGGGCCCACCAGCAACACCTCTTGCGGCCCACCGCGCGATGCCGCATTGTGCGCTGGGAGACCCAGCCTTGGCCGCCATCGATTACGAAGCCGAGTACGACAACCGGGCGCGGGTGCCTGAGCATCCGAAGATTTTCGCCCGATGGGCCGCCGACTCTCAGGCCTACCGCGCCCGGTCGCCTGCAGCGCTCCAGGCGCGAATCCATTACGGGCCGACGGCCCGCGAAATCATTGACCTGTTCGATGTCCGTCCCGGCGCACCGCTGGCGGTATTCATTCACGGCGGCTGGTGGCGTGCATTCGATCCTTCACTGTTCAGCCATTGCGCCGCCGGCCTCAACGCCCACGGCGTCGGCGTGGCGCTCGTGGGGTACAATCTCTGTCCGCAGGTGAGCATTGCCGAGATCATCGAAGAGGTGCGCCGCGCGGCACTCGCCCTGTGGCGGCGTTACCACCGGCGCATGCTGGTGTTAGGCCACTCGGCCGGCGGCCATCTGACGGCCGCGCTGCTGGCGACGGACTGGCCCGCCGTCGATCCCACAGCGCCCGCGGACATGGCGGCGGCCGGATACGCGATTTCGGGCCTTTTCGACCTCGCACCGCTGGTGCACGTGTCAATGAACACGGATCTTCGGCTCGACCCGGACAGTGCGCAGAAAACGTCGCCCGCGCTGTGGCCAGCGCCGCGAGGCCGCGTGCTCGACGCCGTCGTGGGGGCGAACGAGTCCAGCGAGTTCCTGCGCCAGAGTCGTCTCATTGCCGATGTCTGGGGCAAGGCGGGCGTTGCGACACGATATGAGGCCGTTGCCGGCGCGAACCACTTCACCGTGCTCGACTCGCTCGCCGACCCGGACAGCGCCATGGTGGCTCGACTTGTCGCGCTGACACCAAGACCGTGATGCTCCGCATGAAGCCGTCACCAAGCGCGTTTACGCGCGTCTTTCGACGCGCGCTGCCCGGCGACAGCGTCTGGGACGTGCTTCAATATGAGCGGAATCCGCTCTTCGAATTGGACATTCCGCGAAGAGCGAAATGCCAACCCTGCCTCCCTCAAGGCGGGCATCGGACTGAGGGGGCAGGGGCGGCTTGAGTAGGCTACAGAGCGATGAGCATCAAATGCATCCGGCGGTGCCGGAATGCCCATCGCGAGGGACAGCAGCATCGCTGTGGCCTACGATCGCTGCCCCACAATAACGTGAAATCGTACTCCTCCTGTGCGTGATCCCGCCTGCCGCGTGCCTCAAACCTGACATGACAGCCTCACGCATTCAATTCCTTCTCCAAAACCGCCGACGAGAACAATGATGATCCCGCCGACGAACTGATTATGCGCCAGGCCGGCACACCCAAATGTGAGATAGATCACATTCCCCGGGAATATTGCGTGGTTCCGGACGTTTCCGAGCCTCCGTCATTGACCATTGGCCCGATTGCCCGAAGTCTGATTGCCCAGGCGTCCGGCCCTCGCTAACGTGTCCCAGGGGCGATAGGGCGTGTGCTGTCGTCCGGGGAGACGCCGATGCAGGAGAATTTCCGTGAGTTTCTCGACCGCCTGCGACAGGCCGGCGAGCTTGTCGACCTGCATCAGCCGGTAGACATCCGGCACATCTCCACCCTGGTCGATCAGGCGAAGACCGCATTATTTTTCCACAACGTCATCGGCTACGACATGCCGGTCGTATCCGGCATCATCCGTTCCCGCGAACGCGCCACCATGGCGCTGGGCTGCTCGACCTACGGCGAGATCGAGCACAAGCTGAAGGCGGCGATCGACCATCCGATTCCGCCCTTGCATGTGAATACGTCGCCGAACCGCGAAGTGATCCTGACCGGCAATGACGTGGATCTCTACCGGCTGCCGATCCCGATGTCATCGATCTATGACGGCGGGCCGATGATCACAGCCGGCGTGGTGATCGCGCGCGACCCCGAACTCGGCATGAACAGCGGCATCTACCGCTTCATCGTCAAGGAGAAGAGCCTTACCGGCATCGACATCGTGACACCCAACAACATGCGCCTGTTCGCGCAGCGGGCGCTGGAGCGCAAGGAGCCGCTGCCGATCTCGATCAGCATCGGCACCCATCCGATCGAGATCACCGGCTCGGGCTACCGGGCGCCGCTCGGCGTCGACGAGATGGGTATCGCCGGCGGCCTGCGCAGCGCACCGGTAGAGTTGGCGCCGTGCCAGACCATCGACATGCCCTGCATCGCCGATGCGGAAATCGTGCTGGAGGCTGAGATCCTGCCGACCGGCTGGACGTGGCCCGAAGGCCGCTTCGGCGAGTTCACACGCCTGATGGGCGGGCTCCACTGGAACCCGCTGGTGCGCATCAAGGCAATCTCCATGCGCCGGGACGCGATCTACTACAACCTGCACATGCCGTGGG
>DATGII010000037.1:0-21186 GCA_035295805.1 Bryobacteraceae bacterium
AGCAGCTGGCCGAAACCACCATGAACCCGGAGAAGCGCACGCTTCTACAAGTGCGCCTCGAAGACGCCGTGGAAAGCGAAGAGATCTTCTCGACGCTCATGGGGGAAGACGTCGAAAGCCGCCGCAGGTTCATCGAAGAAAACGCGCTCGACGTCAAGAACCTCGACGTCTAGCCGGCCGCCGCTCCCCTCAACCCGTCCGGACTTTCTCCAGCAGATTCAGCGGTGAGCGGCTTTCGTGCTCCACCTGCGCCATCGTGCACTGAGCAGGCTTCTTGTCCGGACGCCAGCGCAACAGTTTCGTGCCGTGGCGGAAACGGCCGCCCGTAAAATGGTCGTACTGTACTTCCACCACAAGCTTGGGCGCCAGCGGCTCGAATTCTCCCGAGCGCTCGGTGCTCCAGCGGCTCGGCCCGCCTGGAGAGCGCCCCGTGAAACCCGGCGCCTTGCGCAGCGCTTCCAGCTTCTTGGTGAGCGCGGGGCGCTCCTTCGCCGCCATCGACGAAGTGAAACCAACGTGATTGAGAAGACCGTCGCCGTCATACAGGCCCAGCAGCAGCGACCCCACTACCCGCTCCTTGGCCGCATAGCGGAATCCGCCGACCACGCAATCGGCCGTGCGCAGGTCCTTGATCTTCTGCATTGAGCCCGTACGCTGGCCGCCCTCGTACTGCGCCTCGATATTCTTGGCGATGATCCCGTCGAGCCCGCCGCCCATCGTCCGCAGCCACCGGCGCGCGGCTCTCAGGTCGGGTGTTGCCGGCGACAGCCGAATCGCTTCCCCTGCGCCGAAGTACTTCGCGGCGAATGCTTCGAGCCGCTCCCGCCGCTCCCGGAGCGGCCGGTCGAGCCAGGAGGTCCCGCGCTCGTCCTCGAGTAGATCGAATACCAGGTACAGCGCCGGGTGTTCGCGCGCCAGCTTATTCACGCGGCTGGCCGCCGGATGCAGCCGCAGCTGCAAATCGTTGAACGACAGCTGTCCGTCCACCGGTATCACCAATTCGCCATCGAGCAGAAACCGGCGCGCACGGAGTTCCTGCAGAGCCTGTGCTACGTCGGGAAAGTACCGCGCCAGCGGCTGGCCCGATTTCGATTGCATCTCGATCGCATCCTGCTCGCGCCGCGCCAGGCAGCGAAAGCCGTCCCACTTGGGCTCGTACTGCCACTCCGGCCCTTCCGGCACGCTCGTCGCAGCCAGCGCTTCCATCGGCGCGACATTCATAGCAGTTTCTCCAGATCCACCCGGCCGCGCGCCGCTTCCATCGCCTTCCATAGATCGCCAATTTCCCGCAGCCGCTCCGCCATATTATCGATCCGGAAATCTTCGATGCGAATCCCGCGCTCCACCTCGGCCCACGTCACGGGCGTAGAAACGGTCGCCCGCGGCGTCGGCCGCACCGAGTAAACCGAGGCCAGCGTGCGCCCCCAGGCATTCTGGTTATAGTCGACCAGGACACGTCCCTCGGGCCGCCGGGCCACCCGGTACTCGGCTGTGATCAAATCGGGATACCGCGCCTCCAGCGATTTCGCCAGTTCCTTGGCGAACGCCCACACCTGCTTCTGTACCGGGCGGCGCTTGATGGGAATGTAAATGTGCATCCCGCGCGACCCCGAGGTCTTCGCGTAGCAGGGAATCTTCCGTTCCGCCAGTGCTTCGCGCACGCGCAGTGCGCTTTCGAGCACGCGCTCAAACGTCGCGCCGGTCACCGGATCGAGGTCGAAATGCAGATAATCGGGCCGGTGCACGTCATCGCAGCGCGCATACCACGGGTTGAGATCGATGCAGCCCAGGTTGACAATCCACAGCAGGCCCGCCAGGTCCTGCACGATCGGGAAATCGATCACATTGCCCGAAGCATGCTCGATCGGACAGACGCGCACCCACGCCGGCCTCGGCTCCGGCGCTCGCTTCATGAAAAAAAACGCCCCCGACGCGCCATTCGGATAGCGCTTCATCACCGTCGCGCGATTCTTCAGATGCGCCAGCAGGTAGGGTGAGACTTCGGCGTAATACTGCAGCAGATCGCGTTTCGTAATTCCCGGCCAGAACGGCTTCTGCAGGTTGGTGAGCCGCAGCTTCTTGCGGCCGACCGTGAGTTCCAGCTCATTCTGTTCGTGCGGCAGCGTGAGGCGAGCCCGTTCGGGCCGCGTCGGAGACATAACTGACACGGTGCATCTGAATATCCAGGAGCGGCGCCGATCTCGTCGCCAATGTGCTTTTTGTCGCTTACTTTGTGGCGGGTTGCGCCGCGGCCAGCCGTTTCACTGCCTCGAGCACCAGGTCGTGCAGCCCCGCGCCGCCATGCTCCACGTAGGCGAACAGCTGCTGCAGCATGCGCCGCTCCCAGAATTTCTTCAGGTGGTCGGCCACGTCCGCCACCGCCTGCTCTCTCGGATAAGCCCCGAAATACAGCGCGATCTGGTTCGCGTTGTGCACCATGTGTTCGGTTTCCATGCTTTTAATCCGCGCCCGTCTGGCTGAGGATTTGCGTCGTGATCCGCCGCGTCTCGCGGTACTGCTCCTGCCATTCCGACATCTTCTTGGCGAGCTGCACCTGCACCGCAGTCACCTTATACTCGGGACAACTCGTGGCCCAGTCGGAGAACTCCGTCGTCACCACGTTGGCCCCCGTCATCGCGTGGTGGAACGTGGTGTAGACCACGCCCGGCTGCATCCGCTCGGAGACCCGCGCGGGCAGCGTAATTTCGCCCGCCCGGCTCGTGAGTGACACCAGGTCGCCCTCGTTGATGCCGCGGTTCTCCGCATCCCACGGGTGAATCTCGAGCACGTCCTCATGGTGCCACACCATATTGCCCGTGCGCCGCGTCTGCGCGCCCACGTTGTATTGCGAAAGAATCCGCCCGGTGGTCAGGATCAGCGGGAAACGGTCCGTCGTCCGCTCGTCGGTCGGGATGAACTCCGTAATCATGAACCGGCCTTTGCCCCGCACGAAGCCGCCGATATGCATTACCGGCGTGCCTTCCGGCGCCTTTTCGTTGCACGGCCACTGCACGCTCCCCAGCCGCTCCAGCTTTTCGTAGGTCACGCCCGCGAACGTCGGCGTCAGCCGCGCGATCTCGTCCATGATCTCGGAAGGATGCTGGTACTTCATCGGATACCCCAGCGCCTCCGACAACATCATCGTGATCTGCCAGTCTTCGTAGCCCGCCATCGGCGGAATGGCCTTGCGCACCATGCCGATGCGCCGCTCCGCGTTGATGAAGGTCCCGTCCTTTTCCAGAAACGACGACCCCGGCAGGAACACGTGCGCGTAGCTCGCGGTCTCGTTCAGAAACAGGTCCTGCACCACCACGCACTCCATCGACGCCAGACCGGCCGCTACGTGCTTGGTGTTCGGGTCCGACTGTACGATGTCCTCGCCCTGTACGTAAAGCCCTTTGAAAGTCCCGTCGCAGGCCGCGTCCAGCATGTTCGAAATCCGCAGCCCCGGCTCGCCCTGCAGCGGTACCTGCCACGCCTTCTCGAACGATTGCCGCACTGCGTCGTCCGACACGTGCCGGTAGCCCGAGAACTCGTGCGGGAACGATCCCATATCGCACGAGCCCTGCACGTTGTTCTGCCCGCGCAGCGGATTCACTCCCACGCCGCGCTTGCCCAAATTCCCGGTCGCCATCGCCAGGTTGGCCATGCCGATCACCATCGTCGAGCCCTGGCTGTGCTCGGTCACGCCGAGCCCGTAATAAATCGCGCCGTTTCCGCCGCTCGCGTACAGCCGCGCCGCCGCGCGCAAATCGGCTGCCGGCACGCCCGTCACCGCTTCCACCGCCTCGGGCGAATTCCGCTCCTCGGCGATGAACTTGCGCCACTGTTCGAACGCCGCCGGATCACACCGCTCCTTGACGAACTGTTCGTTCACCAGGCCTTCGGTCACCACCACGTGCGCCATGGCGTTAATCACGGCCACGTTCGTGCCCGGCCGCAGCGGCAGGTGATAATCCGCGTTCACATGCGCGGTCTTGACCAGGTCGATCCGCCGCGGGTCCACCACGATCAGCCGCGCGCCTTCCCGCAGCCGCCGCTTCATATGCGAGGCAAACACCGGGTGCGCGTCGGTCGGATTGGCCCCGATCACCATGATTACGTCGGCCGCATCCACCGAATCAAAATCCTGAGTTCCGGCTGACGTCCCAAACGTGCTCTTCAGCCCGTAGCCCGTCGGCGAATGGCACACCCGCGCGCAGGTATCCACGTTGTTATTGCCGAACGCCGCCCGCACCATCTTCTGCACCAGGTAAGTTTCTTCATCAGTGCAGCGCGAAGATGTGATTCCGCCAATCGAATCGCGCCCGTACTTCGCCTGAATCCGCTTGAACTCGCCGGCCGCGTAAGTGATCGCCTCTTCCCAGCTCACCTCGCGCCAGGGATCGGTTATCTTCGCGCGGATCATCGGCTTCAGAATACGGTCTTTGTGCGTCGCGTATCCCCACGCGAACCGCCCCTTCACGCACGAGTGCCCGTGGTTGGCCTTGCCGTCCTTGTAAGGAACCATCCGGACCACTTCGTTGCCCCGCAGCTCTGCCTTGAACGAGCAGCCGACGCCGCAATACGCGCAAGTCGTGATGACGCTGCGATCCCCCTGTCCCTTTTCCGTAACCGATTTCTCGATCAGCGTCGCTGTCGGGCAGGCCTGCACGCACGCGCCGCATGAGACGCACTCGGAATGCAGGAAATCGGTGCCGCCGGCCGACACCTTCGACGCGAAGCCGCGCCCCTCTATCGTCAGCGCAAACGTGCCCTGCACTTCCTCGCACGCTCGCACGCATCGTGAGCACACGATGCACTTCGACGGCTCAAAACTGAAATACGGGTTCGACGTATCCTTGCCCGGCTGCAGGTGGTTCGCCCCGTCGTAGCCGTACCGCACCTCCCGCAATCCCACCACGCCGGCCATGTCCTGCAGCTCGCAATTCCCGTTCGCCGAGCACGTCAGGCAGTCCAGCGGATGGTCGGAGATGTATAGCTCCATCATGCCCCGCCTCATGCGCGCCAGCTTCGGCGATTGCGTCCGCACTTTCATTCCGGGCTCGGCGGGCGTGGTGCACGACGCCGGCGTGCCGCGCCGCCCCTCGACTTCCACCAGGCAGAGCCGGCAGGAGCCGAACGCCTCCACGCTGTCGGTCGCGCACAGCTTCGGCACCGGAATGCCCGCTTCGACCGCCGCGCGCATGAGGGACGTGCCCGCCGGCACCGTCACCGGCTTGCCGTCCACCTCCAAAGTGACCATCGTTTCCGCAACGCGCGCCGGCGTGCCGTAATCAGTCTCTTGGATTAACGCCATGGCTGTGTCTCCTGGGCCCGGTCGCCCACGTGCGCCGGCAGTACGGGCGCCGGCCTGTCAAAATCTTCGGGAAAATGCCGCACCGCGCTCAGCACCGGATACGGTGTCAGTCCTCCCAGCGCGCACAGCGAACCGTCCAGCATCAGCTCGCATAAGTCGTCGAGCAGTTGCAGATTCTCCGAACGATTCTCGTGCGCCATGATCTTGTCGATCACCTCGACCCCGCGCGTCGAGCCGATGCGGCACGGCGTGCATTTCCCGCAGCTTTCGATCGCGCAGAACTCCATCGCAAATCGCGCCTGCTTCGCCAGGTCCACCGTGTCATCGAACACCACGATGCCGCCATGGCCGAGTAGCCCCTTCTTTTCGCTGAACGCTTCGTAATCGAGCGGCGTATCGAGCAGCGATTCGGGAAAATACGCGCCCAGAGGACCGCCCACCTGCACCGCGCGGAAGGGCCGGCCGCTGAACGTGCCTCCGCCGAAATCAAAGATCGCTTGCCGCACCGTCAGCCCAAACGCCTTCTCCACCAACCCCCCGTGCTTCACGTTCCCGGAGAGCTGAATCGTCAGCGTGCCTCGCGATCGCCCCATCCCGAAATCGCGGTAGAACTCCGCGCCTTTTTCTAAAATGATCGGCACCGTCGCCAGCGAAATCACGTTGTTGATCACGGTCGGCTTGCCGAACAGCCCTTCCACCGCCGGCAGCGGCGGCTTCGGCCGGATCTGCCCGCGCCGCCCTTCCAGGCTTTCCAGCATCGACGTTTCTTCGCCGCAGATGTACGCGCCGGCGCCCAGCCGCGCTTCCAGGTCGAACCGCTTGCCGCTTCCGGCCACATTCGCCCCCAGATAGCCGTTCTCGTAAGCCAGCGCGATCGCCCGCCGGACCGTCCGGAATGCATGCGGATATTCCGAGCGGATGTAAATGTACCCGCCCGTCGCGCCTACCGCCAATGCCGCGATCGTCATGCCTTCGATCAGCACGAACGGATCGCCTTCCATGATCATGCGGTCCGCATACGTCCCGCTGTCGCCCTCGTCCGCGTTGCAGACTACGTATTTCTGCTCGCCCGCCGTATTCAACACCGTGCGCCACTTGATGCCCGTCGGAAATCCGGCCCCGCCGCGGCCGCGTAGCCCTGATTTCGTCACTTCCTCGACAATTCCCTCGGGCGTCATCTTTAGCGCCCGCTCCAGCCCCTTATATCCGCCATGACTGATGTAGTCCGCCAGCGATAGCGGATCGGTGATCCCGCAGCGGGCAAACGTCAGCCGCTCCTGGTTCTTCAGATACGGAATTTCCTCCGTCGGCCCCAGGCACAATGCATGCGGTCTCCCCTCGGAAATCCCCGCATCGAACAACCCGGAAACCCCTTCCACCGTCACCGGTCCGTAAGCGATCCGGCCCCTAGGCGTCTCCACTTCCACCAGCGGCTCGAGCCAGAACATGCCGCGTGACCCGTTCCGCACCAACGTAAGGTCCAGCCGCCGCGCCGCGATCTGCTCCGCGATCGCGCGGGCCACCGCGTCGGCGCCCACCCCGAGCGCCGCGGCGTCGCACGGAACGTAGATCTTGCCGCTCACGAGTGCCTCCGCGCGCTGTCAATCAGGAAGTCCGCTGCCTGTGCAGAAACCCGTCCATACGGCTTGCCGTCCAGCATCGCTGACGGCGACAACCCGCACAACCCGAGACAGTATACCGGCTCCAGCGTGAAACTGCCGTCCGCCGTCGTCTCCCCCATCTTCACGCCCAGGTGCTTCTCCACGTGCGATACCAGCGATTCGCAGCCCATCGACTGGCACGCCTCGGCGCGGCAGATGCGCAGCACGTGGCGTCCCGGCGGCGTGCGCCGGAAATCATGATAGAAGCTGATCACCCCGTGCACTTCCGCCTTGGAAATGTTAAGCGCCTCCGCCACCAGCGGAATCGCCTCCTCGTGGATGTACCCGAACTCCTCCTGTAATGCATGCAAAATGGGAAGCAGCGCCCCAGGCAGCTGCTCCAGCTCCCGAATTCGGCCGAGAGCTCGATCCGTATCCCAAGTTGTCGTTTGGCTCATGCGAGGCTACCCTGCCTTGATCCTGAGGCCTGCTCAGGCGCGCCCCGTTGAGTGCCGTCGGTGGATCCGACCTGAGGCATAGCAAACCCTTTCAATAGTGTACGCGATTCCGCCCGGGGGCGGGGCTCTACTCTGATATGGCAGCCGCCCGAAAGTCCTACCGGTAGAGGTACTGCCGGGTCCAACGGTCGCGCCGCGCCCCCCGCTTCGACAGCAGCACCTGATAAATGCTGTTGTAGCCCTCTTCAAAGCTCAGCGAGGAAGCCGCCAGCCAGATCCGCCATGCCCGGAACGTCCCCTCGTCCACCAGCTTCAGGGCCGCTTCTCGCTGCGCCGCCAGTCGTTCTTCCCATAACCGGCACGTTCGCGCATAATGCGGACGTAGATTTTCGACGTCCAGCACTTCCAACCCCGCCCACTCCGCGGCCCGGATGGTTTCGTGCAGATGGATCAGCTCGCCGCCCGGAAAAATGCGCCGCCGCACGAACAGGCTGGCCGCGTCATCGCCCACGCCCTGCGCTCGCTGGATCGCGTGGTTGAGAAACAGCCCGTCCGGCGCCAGCAGCTCCGCAATTCTGCCAAAGTACCCCCGGGCCCGCCTGCGCCCCACGTGTTCGAACATCCCCACCGAAGCGATTTTGTCGAAATCGCCCGACAGATCGCGATAATCCTGCTCGTGGATGCGAACGCAGCCGTTGCCCGGCGCCGATGCGTGTTCAAACTGCGCCCGGCTGATCGTACACCCGGTGGCCTCCGCACCGTAGGCCGTGGCGGCATGTGTCACTAACGCTCCCCACCCGCAGCCGATGTCCAGGAACCGGTCGCCCCGCCGCAGATCCAGCTTGCGGCAGATATGGTCGAGCTTCGCCGCTTGCGCCTCTTCCAGCGTCATATCCGGTCTGCGAAAGTACGCGCACGAATACACCATGCGCGCGTCCAGAAACAGCCGGTAAAACTCGTTCGACCGGTCGTAATGAAAACGAATATGCCGCTGTGCCTGCGCCTTGCCTTGAAAAAAACATTCGCGCAGCCGCGCGCCGTGCGCCAGCACTCTCACTGCCCGCCGCCGCCAGCCGCTTTCCGCGCCCCAACCCTTGTACCGGATGGCCGCGCACAGATCGCCTTCGATTTCAAACTCGCCCCGCAGATATGCCATCGCGGCGCTGTAGGGATCCGTTGTAAGAATGCGTTCCAACGCTGCTTCGTCGCGAACGCGCAAAATGAAAGCGGGCGGCACATCGCCGCCGCTCTGCCGGGCCGTTCCATCCTCGAACACCGCTTGCCATGAGGGTTGAAGTGAACGGGCCGGCGCCGCGTTTACTTCAGTGGACATGGGGAGGTTACCTATTTTCACTAATAAACCACAAAAATCCGCTGAGAGAATAGGGGAGTAATGAAAGGCACTTTCTTACTGGCTGTTCTGGTTTTTCCGCTGGCGGCGCAACCGCCGAAGCCCCCCGACAGCCAAACCCCGGCGCCGGCGCCCGCCTCCCGCCCCGCCGCGCAGCGCGTATTCATTCTAAAGTACGCCGATCCCCTTGCCATGGCTGACGTGTTGCGCGTCTTCGGCGCATCCGTCGCCGCCAACCAGGAAATCCACGCCGTAGCCGTGGCCAGTGCGTTTCCCGACGTGCTGGCGTCTGTCGATGACGCCATTAACCGCCTCGACATCCCGTCATCCGCCCCGCAAAATATCGAGCTGACCGCGTTTTATGTGATCGGCGGCAACACCAATATCCCGCTCGGGACCCCGCTTCCCAAAGACCTCGATAGCCTGGCCGCCGAATTGACCGCCACCGCCGCGCTCAGGAATTATCGCCTCCTCGATGCCCTGACCATTCGCATGCGTGCCGGCCAGGGAGCGGATACTTCCGGCTCGGCGGGTCCTGTAGCCGCTAACTCCCCCGTGATCGTGACCGATCTCCGCGTCCGCACCGCCACCGTCAGCACCGATGGAGCCACGGTTCGCCTCGATCGCCTCAATGCCGGCGTGAAATTGCCCGTCGCCGCCGGCGGCGGCCAATACACGACCTCCGATCTGAATTTCAATGCCGATCTGGACTTGAAAGCCGGCCAGCGCATCGTCGCCGGCCGTGTGGGTATGAACAAGGATCAGGCCCTCTTCGTTGTCCTCGCCGCCCGCATCGCCAGGTAACGCCGGCGCCGCCGAACCGCTCTACGGCCCAACTTCGAACAGCACGTTCGCCTGCGAAGTCTTGCCGCTGACACTGACCGTGATTGAGTATTCCCCGGCGGCCAGTTGGGGCGTTGTGAAGTTCACCTGGAACTGACCCGGCGCCACCAGAGCTGCGGCCAATACCGGGACATCCGTCGTTCCGATCGTTACCGTCACCCCCGTGATTGGGATCGGCGATGACACCGCACCGGCGGTCGTGGGCCCGAGCCCCGCGGCATAAAGCTGGATGAGGTCGCCTGGATTCGCTTTGCGGGTTCCCGGCACGGCTGCCGGATCCCCCATAATCGCGTAGTCCTGAAACAACGCCGCGGCATAACTCTTTCCGTTGAATTGGTAGTTATACAGGCTCGGCGAGAACTGTACCACGGGGGCGGTCAACGTGTTGCTTGCCACCCCCAGACGAACCACCTGTATGGTAACGCTTCCACTGGCGTTGGCAGGCGCCTGCGCATTCACTTGGCCTGGGCTGATAAAGTATACCGGCGTCGGCACTCCGTTGATCCACACTTCGACTCCGTTCAGATCGGTCGGTAGCGTGTTCGGATCCGTAAAATCAGAGCCTCCCCAAATCCTCGTCACATCGGCCAGGTTCGTCCCTTTGATCCACATCCACCCACCCGGAACGACGGAGCCGCCGTCGATCAGGTTGTCGCTCGCCGCCGTGATCACCGGGTAGCTGCTCGATGGCGGTGTATCGCCGAGAAGGAGCACCAGGCTGTCCTGGTTAGCGCCGCCGCCGCCATTGGTGCCCTGGAACGCGTTCTTCACCGGAAAGTCCGTGGACGTGCCTTCCCCGCCGACGTGTATGTTTCCCAGGCTATCCACAGCGATTCCGCGTCCCGATTCACTTCCTTGCCCGCCAATGAAAGTCGAAAATAGCAGACCCGAGCCCGACGCATTGAGTTCGGTGACGAACATATCAAACGCGAACCGGGTGGCCTGAATCGCGTTGGCTAAAGGATAATCGCTCGAGTTGGTGCGCCCCGTTATCCACGCATTCCCGGCCTTGTCAACCGCCACGGCATACGGATCGTCTTGCGAACCTCCTCCGAGATAGGTCGAATACATCAGGGCCGAGCCGGCTGGATCCAATTTCGTGACGAACACATCGTTCACGCCCGTGCTTCCCAAAGTCGCCTTGATCGCGTTTGCGAGCGGAAAGTCTTTCGATCGCGTGTCTCCCGTCACATACGCGCTCCCTGACGAATCCACGGCAACGGCATTCCCGAAGTCCGTATCTCCGCCGCCCAGAAACGTGGAATAGACCAGCGCCGAACCGGCCGGATTGATTTTCGTCACGAACGCGTCGACGTTCCCATGGTTCGAGCCTTGCAATGGAGACTGCATCGGAAAGTCGTTCGAGGTTGTGTAGCCGGTCACGTAGGCATTTCCCGACGCGTCGACCGCGATCCCATACCCTTCGTCCGCCCCGCTGCCGCCGAGATAGGTGGAGTACACCCACGCCGTACCGCCGGCATTGATCTTGGTGACAAATGCGTCCTGCAGGGCGCCTTTCGCAGCCTGGAATGCGGCGGCCGTTGGAAAATTGGTAGAGAACGTCGTTCCGATGACATACGCGCTGCCTGACGAATCGATCCCGATCGCGGAGGCGACTTCGTTGGCGCTCCCGCCCAGATACGTGGCGTAAACCAGAGTGCCGCCCCGATTAAGCTTGGCTACAAATGCGTCCTGCGATCCGCCCGTCTTCGCCTGGATCGCGCCCTTCACAGGGAAGTCGAGCGATCCGGTGTTTCCCGTGACGTACACGTTCCCTTGGACATCCGCCGCGATGCCCCTGGCTTCGTCTACCCCGGAACCCCCAAAGAAACTGGAATACGACCGGGAGCCATCGGGGCGTAGCTTGATCACGAAAGCATCTTCCAGCCCCAGAATCCCGAATGCGGACGAGCCCGCGCCACCCGCCACATACGTGTTGCCGATCGAATCCACGGCCACCGCATAGCCGTAGTCGGATCCGGTGCCCCCGTAGTAGGTCGAATAGATCAGCGGCGGATCGATCACCAGCTCTCTTCCGCGGTCGTAGGCGCCCAGGCGGAAGCCGGCCTCGTCGCCGTGCAAAGTCCAGTTGCCGGCAACTGGAACGCGTCTCCCGGCTGTTTCCTGGTAGATCATCGGCTTCTTGTGCCGGAATTCATTTTTTCCCGCGCGCATAACGAGGTCGCCCTGTTTGTCGATTCGCGATCGGCCCGCGCCGTCGAACCGCATCCGGATCTTTTCCGGATCGGCCCCTGGCGCGATGATCCAGTCATATTCCAGGTTGCCGTCGTTGCCGTAGTAGACCAGGTCGATCCCCGGATAGACGTTCGTGTACCGCACTCTTCCATAGTTCGGAACCGCGGTGTGCCATTGTCTCGGATCATTTCCGATGAAGTAATTGCTCGTCGAACTCTGCCGGCCTTCGCCAGTGATGCGGGCCGAACCGTTGGCGCCCACTAGCTTCGTCTGTAATCGCGATTGATCTCTTCCCGCGAAGGTGATCCACCCATCGGCCAGGTACACCGTATAGGAACTCCCCCGGGCGAGGTAACTCACCCCCGCGCTGGTCTGGCCGGCATTCGGTTCGAAGCTCAACGGCACATTGGCCCAATGCACTGCCGGCGCAGCCACCGCCGTGCCCGCAATCAGAATATAGAGAAGGCGCATTTAGTTTTTCATCTCCTTAAAACAGAGGTTGATCGCTCCCCGTTGCGATCACGTTTGAGCTGATCGGCGTCGATCCGCGTTCATCGGCGGCTCATTTTTGTCGCCTTACACGGGCATCTTGCGCTTGGTGAATTCGCGCCCGGCGATGGCGGCGGCCTCCGGCGCTTCCAGCACCAGCGCGCCCTGCTGGATCATCGCCACGACGTTGGTCGCGTTGGCGCCCTGCAGGAATTTGACGTTGTGCTTCTTGCACGAGTCCAGTACCGCCTGCCGCACCTTCGCCATTTCCGGCCGAGCCTCTGCCACTTCGGGCGAAGGCGGCGCCGGCCGCGCCCCAGGCTGCATACCCGCCAGGCCGTAAAGCCAATACGAGTGATCGCCCGGGCCGTATTCTGCAAACGCCACGCCCGGCACACTGATCGTGGCGTCACAATTGGGATCGGCAAACGTGTCCTCGATCTTGACGCCGAAGATCAGCTCACCGTTTGGATTCAGCGGAAACAGGTCAGCCTTGGCGCAGTACTCTGCCGCGCTCATTCCCCAGATCTGGGCGGCGAACCCCGCGCTGGAGCCGCGCAGACCGCGTCGCGCCACTTTCGGCGTCGGATAGTCGAGGAACGGATACCGGCAGCCTTCCTGTGCCAGCACCTCGATCGCCTTCGGATCACGCGCATGGCAGATGTGCACCCCATGCACGCCGGCATCCAGGAACTGCGTCATTACCCACGTATTGGCCCGTGCGTAGGCCTCGTCCAGGCCGATAACTCCCGAGGTGACAAACACGCACGGCGTCGCATGGCCGCTGCGTGTAGGACCGCCATCCCTTA
This sequence comes from Bryobacteraceae bacterium, assembly GCA_035295805.1. Classification (GTDB taxonomy): domain Bacteria; phylum Acidobacteriota; class Terriglobia; order Bryobacterales; family Bryobacteraceae; genus PSRJ01. The sequence goes on from DATGII010000037.1 coordinate 13,047, forward strand.
TGCCGCGCATGAATTCGCGCAATTGCGTGAAATCCATCGCGCCATGCTCGAAATCCACCGTGACCGCATCCGCGTACGTGCGAGCCATTCGCACGCCCTGCGCGTAGGGATCGACTCCGGGACCAAGCCCCGCGCCCGTATAGTACATCGGCTGGTTGTCTTCCCACAGTTCGATCACTTTGTTCAGCCGGCGCGGCTTGTAATTGTAGTCAACGCTGGAAGGCTGCACGCCGCTGAACACGGGAGCGGGACCGCCGCGTCCCGCCGCCGCCCGTTGCGTCTGGGCATTCCGGGCTCCTTGCTGCCCCAACACCGTACCGGCCGCCGCCAGACCCCCGACTGTCTTCAGGAAATTGCGTTTTTTTCTGTCCATGCCGCGTCTCCCTCTCCTCGTTGTCTTCAGCGCCTGGCCGCCCCCGGCCCGGGCTCACGAGCTACCTTATCATTTTTGGCATCGGGAGATCGGCCCGCGCTCAAGCGGGCCCTGCGGCCGCCGCGGCGCCTGGATCATCGAGACGCACTCCCTCGATGATTGCGATGTGGAATCTACTTTGTACTAAGACTGGCCTGAAGCTTCTTCGCCGGATCTTTGGCCTTGCGGTCGAGCCCAAACTGCGGATGCTGCGGCGTACCATCCACTTTAATCGGCAGGAAAGTACCGGCGCCGCGTTTCGAAAACAAGGGATTGATTGGCTTCAGCGCCCAGCGCTTCCAGCCCGTCACCGTTTGCGAAACCTTCGCCTGGAGCCTCAAATTTCCGTGGAAGTCGAGCGCATCGCTATTCAGTGAATAGTTGCCTGCCAGCTGTACGTGGGCGCCGGGAACGCCAAAAACTAAAGAGCGAAACGTCATCGCTTCGTTCTCCAGCCGAAACTCTCCCCCCATGTATGAGACCACCTCGTCGATTTGCCGATTGTTCGGCTCTCCGCGCCCGCGGCGGCTCAGTTGATCGATCTGTTCCTGAATCGTAGACCGCAGAAACTTGCCTTCCAAAAGTTCAAACCGGCCGTCCAGGATCAGTTTTTCGCGAACCTTGCCCGTCAGCGGCGGAATCTCGATCTTCGTTTCCAGAAGAATCTTTCCATCCATAAACGGCGGCCCTTTGCTGGCAAGCCGAAGCAGATCGCGCAGGTCCCCGGAAGGCATCGAGACCTGGAGATCGATCGAGCGCCGCCGGTCCCCTTCGTGCTTGATTACCGCGCCGCTGGTGGTGAATTGCGTTGTGCCCAGGACGGCTTGAACGGGCTTCAGAGTCGTGTTCCCGTTCGTCCCGTCGACGAGCACCTCGAAACGCGTGGACAGCGGCACCGCATTGCCGGCCATCTTCAAGCGGAAATCCGGTACCTCCGCCTGGCCGCGCGCATGAATCGCATTGAGCGCGCCTTCGAAGCTGCCGGTCGATTTCAGGATCCCGGCGATGCCGGCAAACACCCCGAGGTCCGCATTGGCAAACGTGTATTGTCCTTTCAGCATCGTGTCGCCGGGCTCTTCTCCGAGCCAGGGACCGAAGCTGCCGCTGCTGACGATCTCACCGGGAGGCATGGCGTTGGTCAGCGCGGCAGTGTATTTCATGGCTGCGCCTCCTGCTTGTGCGTCTAACTGCAGCCTGTGAATGTCAAACCGCAGCGGCTTCTTTTCGGGATCTTTCGGCCAGATGAGTAATTCCGCGTCCTGAATCGAGACGTGTTGGATCAGTACGGCTGGCGCCCGCCCGCTCTGGTTCTCGCCGGCAGATGCGGCAGTTCCCGGGTTGCCGTTGATCGTGCGATCGCCTTTTGGCGGCACATTGATTTTCATCCCGTCGATTGAGACCAGGGAAACGGTCCTGGTTTCGTCAAACAGAGTGCCCGTATCCAGATCGAAGCCGAATTTCTCGATCGTGAATAGCGGCGGGCGATCATGACGGCCGCGGTGCCACAGCGAAAGCCCTTGCCCTTCGATGCGCACGTGTCCCCCGCGCCCGCGGCTGATTAGCAGGCGGAAAGGTGAGCTCTTGGGCAAGCGGACTTTCAAACTCGACAGCTGGACCTCGCTGTCGAATCGCTGCGTGAGATATTCGATTGCCTGTTGCCGGATATAAGGTTCGACTCGGCGGGATAAGTTTCGTAAAACGAAAAATCCGCCCAGTACGGCAGCGCCGGCCAGCACTCCACTCCCGGCAATCCATACCCTTTTTTTTCGCAGCATCCCGCCACCTCCCATCACCGGAAGCGTTTGCTGTCCTTACTATGGCATGTGTTCTCACGCCGCCCGAATCCTGTTCGTCCACTTCGTTACATCTTCGTTCCCGCGCTGCGTCGATGGGAGCGAAAAGCCGCCTTCGCGGTCCCATAATATCTGGCATGAGCCACCGTACCCGCCACATATGCCTCCTCGCGGTGCTATGCCTGAGTGCCGGTCGCCTTGTCCATGCGGAAGATTCGGCACAGACTCCCGCGGCCCGGGCGCGAGCTCTTCTGAATAAGGGCGCCTCCGAAGGTGATCCCAATACCCGCCGTCAAGTGGCGGTCGCGCTCAGCTTGATTGCAACCCGTGATCCCGCGGCTGGTTTGCTGCTGACATTTATCCAAGACAAAGATTTTCTGGTTCGCGAGGCAGCGCTGGTCAGCGTCGGCGAACTCCGGGATCAGGGCGCGATCCAGTCAGTCGAGCAAGCGCTCCAGGACGACGTTCCGGAGGTGGCATTCGCCGCGGCCCGAACTTTGTTCAAATTGAAACAACCTGAAGGCAAGCAGTTCCTGATTGAGATCGTCGAGAAGGATACGCCCGCGAAATCAGACTTTCTCCACGCCAAGCTGAGGGATGTGATGCGCCGGATGAAGACGCCCAAATCCGCCATCCTTTTCCTCACTAAGCAGGGTATCGGCTATGTCCCCGTCCCCGGACTGGGCGAAGGTTTCTCGGCAATGTATTCACTGCTCGGGGACGCGGAAGTCTCTGCTCGCGCCACAACCTTATTGTTGCTGGCCTCCGATAAATCCCCGGAGGTGCGTCTTCTCATTGAAGATGCATTCAATGACAGTGATTGGTCCATGCGGTCCGCTGCCATCCAGATTGCGGCCCTGCGCAACGAGCGAAGTTGGCGGCAGCGCTTGATTCCCCTGTTCGAAGACACCAACAGCCGCGTACGCTATAAAGCGGCCGCATCCTTTCTGCGTCTCAGCAGCTTTACGAATGCGCCTCCCCTCCGGCTCACGGAAGGCTCCAGCGATCGGCTCGTGAAGTAAGCCGCCTGGTTCCGCTCAGGCCTGGCTCGCGATTCCCAACAGCCTGACGCCGTTTTCCCAGCGAATTTTACCGAACACCTCCGGCTTCGACATCCTCCGAGCTGCCGCCAGCGTTTCGCGTGCGATGCACTTCCCGTGGAGGCGCGGCGAAGGGTTCGTATTTCCGCCTCCGCGCCCGTCCGAGCAGGGACAGTCACAGCCGAACAGGAGTTTGTCCTGATGCCGTTCGAGGAATCCGGCCGTGAAATTGGGATCGCGATTCAAAAAGTTGTTGCAGGAGTTCGCCGACATGTCGGCCCACAGATTCGGAAAATCCGAAAGCCACCGGTCGCTGATGCCCCCCGGCTTGATGGGCCCGCTTGGGTACGCCGTGTCATACGCGTAGTCGGAACTCACATTGGCCCAGAAGGTGTCCGCGTGCGCCACAAACTTCGTCTTGGGAAACGCTTTCAACATTGTGTCGAAGCGTTTGAAACCTCCATTGAACACGGCATTGCCGGAAGCCTGCGGCACATCGCCGAAGTGGATCTGAATCGGAACGTTCAAGTCCGCAGCCAGTGCATACATGCGCCGCATCTCCGGCCCGTCGCACTCCACCTGGTTTTTCATCTCGCCCAACCCGAGCGCGCCGTCCTTGACCGCTTTCGTTAATAGGGCCGTGGATTCGGGCTTCGCCGCGTCGGCGCTGACGAACCGAACGAACCGCCCCGGATATTTTTCAGCCAGTGCCCGCGCCTGGTCGGCGGATTGCACGCGTGTCAGCAGGACTGCTCTGGTGACTCCGCTGCCGTTGATGTGCGCGAGATTCGATTCGCCGTCAGCCCGCAGATGGAGATGGAGATCGAGCACCGGCCCGCCCCATTCCTCGCTTTGCTGCGCCGCTAACGGCCCCACCGATGCGATCGCCGCCGCGCTCAGGAACTCTCTCCTGTCGATCATGATTTGATACACGGTTCAGTGTACTCCTCCCGGCTTCCCCAATTTGCTACGGTAAGAATTCTGCCGGGCAGAAATCTCTCGCTTCCATGTTCGAACAAGCCTTCAAAAACATCGACGATGTCCTCTGGAAAGAGGCCGGCTGCACCACCGAGCTCGACTACACCGAGCAGACCTCCTGGCTACTCTTCCTGAAGTACCTGAACGATCTCGAAGAAGATCGCGCCGACGAAGCCGCCCTCGAAGATAAGCGCTACACCTACATCCTCGACAAGCCCTAGCTCATCCGCGCCATGGTGCAGGTAGTCGCTCCCAAAATCGGCGAGCGCATCTACGACGGCGCCTGCGGCTCCGCCGGCTTCCTCTGCGAGTCGTTCGAATGTCTCAAATCCAAGAAAGGCCTCACCACCAAAGATCTGAAAATCCTCCAGGAGCGCACCTTCTTTGGGAAGGAGAGAGCGCAAGGAGGTGCAGCAGAACTTCCCCATCCGCACCGGCGAAACCGCGTTCCTGTTCCTGCAGCACTTCATCAAAATCCTCAAGGCCGGTGGCCGCGGCGGCGTGGTCATCAAGAACACCTTCCTCTCCAACACCGACAACGCCTCCGTCAGCCTGCGCAAGCAGCTGCTCGAAAGCTGCAGCCTGCACACCGTTCTCGATTGCCCCGGCGGCACCTTCCAGGGCGCCGGCGTGAAAACCGTGGTCCTCTTCTTCGACAAAGGCACCAAAACCCGGAAAATCTGGTATTACCAGCTCGACCCCGGCCGCAGCCTCGGCAAAACCAACCCGCTCAACGACGACGACCTCGCCGAGTTCGTCAAGCTGCAGAAGACCCGCGCCGATTCCCCGAAATCCTGGACGGTCGACGCCGCGAGCATCGATCCTTCCACCTTCGATCTCTCCGTCAAAAATCCGAATGGCGCCGCACCGGTAGCGCACCGCACCCCGCAAGAGATCCTCGACGAAATCGCGGCCCTCGACGCCGAAAGCGCCAAAGTGCTCGAAACCATCCGTGGGCTCCTGTGAAATGACATTTTGGTGAGATAAGCCCAGGCGGTGAGCCACCTGTGTTGGTGGGGCAGGCGGTTTCGCCTGCCATGCTTTCCCATGCCCGAGTACCTCAGAAAACTCCCTCATTTCCATCCGGAAGGCGCCTATCTGTTCTTGACCTGGCGCCTTTGGGGATCATTGCCGCCGCCCAGCGCAGACCCCTCGGTATACACCAGTGCGGGCCACGCCTTCGTCGCTCAGGACCGCGCCTTGGATCGGGTCCCCTTGGGGCCGCTCTGGCTCAAGGACCCGAGGGTCGCCGATTTGGTGGCGCACGCCATTCTGGCTGGAGAGCGAGAGCGGCAGTTCTATGAACTCTGTGCCTGGGTGATAACGCCCAACCACGTGCACCTGCTAATCCTCCCCAAGGTTTCGATGCCCGTGCTGATGAGATGGTTGAAAGGATCGACGGCCCGCCGCGCGAACCAAATCTTGAGTCGGACTGGACAAAGGTTTTGGCAGGATGAGTCCTTCGACCATTACTTGCGCCATTCCAGTCAAATCGCCCGGACCATTGCTTACATCGAGGAAAACCCTGTGTCGGCAGGCCTCGTGCGTTCTGCGGAACGTTGGCCGTGGTCCAGCGCGGGTTGGCAGGCGAGACCGCCTGCCCCACCATGCTCTACAAGCTTCTGACGCATAGAGCTGATATGGGCGCTTTCGCCTGAGGTCCGCGACCTCTACGCGGTTTGCCCCGTGCACCCAATTCGCTTTGAATGGCAATTCATTTGTATTTACGCTAACGTAAGTATCATTCGTATGGCCAAACTGCCGGCCAACAAACACAAACAACTGCGCAGGCTCGCCGCCCGACCCGACCGCGACATCGATTTCTCCGACATCCCCGAAATCCGCGGGCTCCCCTCCGACGCCGTAATCGGCAAATTCTATCGCCCCAAGAAAACCACGGTCACGATTCGTCTGGACGCCGACGTGGTGGCGTGGTTGAAATCCGCTGGCGACGGCTACCAGACCCGCATCAATGCCTACCTCCGCGAACGGATGCAGAAAGGTCGCCGATGAGCAGAGTGAAATGACCATCACTCCTGATTTCATCGACGGCATCCGCCGGTTGATCGCGGACGCTCGCACCACGGTGGCCCGCGGAGTAGATCTGCTCCAGGTGCGCACGAACTTCGAAATCGGCCGCCGCATCGTAGAGGAAGAGCAACGGGGCGCAGACCGCGCCGCCTATGGCGAAGAAATCCTCAGGGCCTTGGCTGACAGGCTGGCTCGAGAGTTCGGCAAAGGATTCTCTCACACCAACCTTAAACTGATGCGGCTCTTTTACTTACAGAACCAAGCTCGAATTGGTCAGACAGCGTCTGACCAATTCAAAGCCATGGAAAAACGTCAGACGATGTCTGACCAATTCGCAATTCCCCAGACATCGTCTGGGGAATCTCCGGTCCGCCCCTTCGCCCTGAGCTGGTCCCACTACGTCTTCCTGCTCCGCATCAAAAACCCCGAAGAGCGCAGCTTCTACGAGATCGAATCGGCCGTCCAGAACTGGACCGTCCGCGAGCTCCGCCGCCAGTTCGATTCCGGCCTCTACGAGCGTCTTGCCCTCAGCCGCGACAAGGAAGGCATCCGCCGCCTCGCCCGCAACGGCCACACCGTCGAACACCCCCGAGATCTCCTCAAAGATCCGTTGGTCCTCGAATTCCTCGGCCTCGACGAGCAGACCCGCTATTCCGAGTCCGACCTCGAATCCGCGATCATCACCCGCATCGAGCATTTCCTGCTCGAACTCGGCAAAGGCTTCCTCTTCGAAGCGCGTCAGAAACGCTTCACCTTCGACGAGGAACACTTCTTCGTCGACCTGGTTTTCGGACGAGGGCGCAGCTCATGCGTCTCGCCGGAGGGTTCAGCGGGCGCGATCGGTTTTGGCTGGCGCTCCGGTTTCGGCTCGGGCGCGACGGGCTCGCCGTCCCACTCGGGATCGCTGAAGTGGTGGTAGGCCTTGACGAAATCGTAGATGGTGAAGTAGTCCTTGCCGTCGTACAGGCGAGTGCCGCGGCCGATGATCTGTTTGAACTCGATCATGGAATTGATGGGGCGCATGAGCACGATATTGCGGATGTTGCGCGCATCGACCCCGGTGGAGAGTTTTTGCGAAGTGGTCAGGATGGTGGGGATGGATTTCTCGTTGTCCTGGAAATCGCGGAGATACTGCTCACCCAGGTCGCCATCGTTGGCGGTGACGCGCTGGCAGTAGTTGGGATCGGGCACGGTCTTCATCTAGTTGATGAGGTCGCGGACGGCGAGCGCGTGGTCCTGCGAGGCGCAGAAGACCAGCGTTTTTTCATTCGGCGGGATCTGATCGAGGAACAGCTTGACGCGGTGCGCTTCGCGCGCCTTGATTTCGATGATGCGGTTGAAGTCGGATTCGGTGTAACGCTTGCCGGCTTCGATTTCGCCTTCGATCAACTGGTCGTCGGCGGTGTAGATGTACTCGTCGAGGGTGGTGGAGATCTGCTTGACCTTGAACGGGGTGAGGAAGCCGTCGTTGATGCCGTCCTTGAGCGAATAAATGAAGACGGGCTCGCCGAAGTAGGCGTGGGTATCGACGTTGTCCTTGCGCTTGGGGGTGGCGGTGAGGCCGAGCTGGACGGCGGGCTTGAAGTAGTCGAGGATGCCGCATCAAGGTGAAGCTCTCCGATGGCAAAGAGCGCACCATCCAGCACATGATGATGACCTCCTTCTGGCATCCCGGCGGCCAGCCCATGTCCGCGCAGCAGTTTATGGAATTGTTGTTCGGCAAGCTCCCCGAGTTCTTTCAGAACGAATCCGAGCTGCGCGCCCTCTGGAGCGATCCGGAAACGCGCGCCGCCCTCCTCCAGGGCCTGGCCGAGAAAGGATTCGGTCACGAGCAACTCGCCGAAATGCAGCGCATCATCGACGCCGAAAAAAGCGACCTCTTCGAC
>DATGII010000038.1:0-26286 GCA_035295805.1 Bryobacteraceae bacterium
ATCTTGGGAGGTGAAGGAACTCAGCAGACTAACCGGTGAATCCGCTACTCTTACGTCTCGGCCATTCCTTACGCTCCAGAACCCATTTTGTTGAATTCGCTGATTAGCTGGCAGACCCATTCGATGTCATCGCTCGATAGAGCGGAGTGAACTGGCAGCGCCAAGGTGTCGCGCGCGGCCTCCTCGCTCACCGGGAAATCGCCTTCGCGGTATCCGAGATCCCGATAGCATGGCTGCAGATGCAGGGGCACCGGATAATAAACCTCTGTACTCACCCCGTTCTCTTGCAACCACGCCTTCAACTGATCGCGCCGCCGACTCCGAACCACAAACTGGTTGTAAACGTGCCGTGTCTGGTATGAGGCCTCGGTGGGAACCGTTACCGGCGCGACACTTCGTGTCAACAACTCCCGGTACAGCGCCGCATTCCTCTGCCTCCCCGCGCTCCACTCATCCACGTACCTGAACTTAACCTTCAAGATCGCGGCTTGCAGAGTATCGAGCCGCGAATTGATCCCAATGCTTTCGTGATAATACTTCTTCGTGGTTCCGTGCAGCCTTAGCGATCCGAGCTTGCGCGCCAACTCCTCATCGTTCGTTAGAACCATTCCGCCGTCGCCAAAACCGCCCAGGTTTTTGCTCGGGAAGAAGCTGATGCAGCCCATCGCTCCGATGCTCTGTGCTTTCCTGCCCTTGTACTCCGCGCCGATCGATTGCGCGCCGTCTTCAATCACGACGCAGTTATGCTGGCGGGCACTCTCGATCAGAGGATCCAGATCCGCGCATCCGCCAAACAGATGCACGGGAATCATGGCGGTGATCCCGGGCGTGGTCTCCAGAACACGCCGGGCTGCGATCGGATCCAGGTTATACGTAAGCGGATCGATGTCCGCGAAAACCGGTGTGGCGCCGGCCCGCGTGATGGCGCCGGCCGTGGCAAAAAATGAATAGGGCGTAGTCAGAACCCGGTCGCCCTGCTTGACTCCGCCCGCCAGCAAAGCCAAAAATAGCGCGTCGGAACCCGATGCGCACGCAACCGCATAGCGGGTTCCGGAATACTCCGCAATGAGTGCCTCCAGTTCCTTGACCTCGGGGCCCATGATGAATTTCTGCGAATCCACCACGCGCGTGATTGCACTCAGGATCTCCTCGCGCAGCGGCGCGTGCAGCGCCGCCAGGTCGAGCAACGGGATCTTACGCTTTTGCAAACTCAGGGTCAACGATGAGCCTCCTTGAGATGAACCGACTGCCCTTGCTTCCTATAACTGGATCCGCAAGCAGTGCAAACAGCCGAATCGCCCGCCTTAAAATCCAGCTTGATGCCGCAGGCGCACATCCAGCCCCTCAGCCGCGCCGGATTTCCGTAAGCGAGGCCGTAATCGGGCACGTCCCGAGTCACCACTGATCCGGCGCCGATAAACGCGTACCGGCCGATGGTGGTTCCGCAGACCACCGTCGAATTCGCACCCAGCGAGGCGCCGCGCTTCACCAACGTTGTTTTATATTCATCGCGCCGCACCACGTGACTGCGCGGATTCACTACATTCGTGAATACCATCGAAGGGCCGCAAAACACGTCGTCTTCCAGAATGCACCCCGTGTACACCGAGACGTTATTCTGAATCTTCACGTTGGTCCCAATCACTACGTCCGGGGAAATCACCACGTTCTGACCGATGTTGCATCGCTCGCCGATCCGGCTGTTTTTCATGACATGGCAAAAGTGCCAGATTTTTGTCCCGGCCCCGATCACCACCGGATCGTCTATATATGACGAGGAATGGACGAAATAAGACGGATCTCCCATAAGTCAACCGCGCCGGCCTACATCGCCTCTACCCGCTGCGCGGCGGCATCGGTAACTTGCACGCGATCGCCGCCCATCTGCAGCGAGCGCTGGCAAGCCTGCAAAACCTGAAGAACGGTCACGCCATCTTCGCCTGGAGTCTTCGGAGTCTGCCGGTGCACGATGCAATCGATAAAGTGCTGGCACTCCACCTGCAGTGGCTCCAACGGGGCGAACGGAACCGGCTCTCCTTTGGGCTGCTTCACCTCGAAGCCGCCGTTCGCCCAAGCGATGTCCTTGTCATATAACACCAGCTTGTCCGTCGCACGGCTGTCTTCGAACACAATCATCTTTTTGCTGCCAATTACTACCAGCCGCTGCTCTTTATACGGGTGCAGCCAGCTGACGAAGATATGTGCCCGCGTGCCATGATCGAAAAGGAGGTTGGAGATCGTGACGTCCGCGATGTTGGGCTGCACGTAGGTGCCGCCCACGGCCGAAACCTGCACCGGCAGGCTTCCCGTGAGCCTCAAAATGACGCTGATATCGTGAGGCGCAAAGCTCCACAGCGCATTTTCTTCCCGCCTGATTTTGCCCATCGCCAGACGGTTTGAATAGATGTACTCCAGCCGGCCCAGTTCTCCGGCGTCGACCAGTTCCTTAATCTTGACCACCGCGGGATGATAGATTAACAAGTGTCCGACCATCAGGATCCGGTTGAAGCGGCGGGCGGCCACCGTCATCTCAAAGCCGTCCTGCCATCGCAGAGCCAGCGGCTTTTCCACGAAGACGTCTTTTCCTGCCTCGAGCCCCGCGATGGCCATTCGTGCGTGCTGCTCCGCGGGCGTCGCGACCACGATCCCATCAATCTCCGGGTCGCGCAGCACTTCGGAAAGCTCTGAAAAACCCTTGACCTGATATTCCTCGCGAAAGCGATTCAACAGGCTCGGATTACCTTCGCAGATTGAGTGGAGACTCCCCAGAGCGTGAAAATTGCGGACCAGATTCTTACCCCAATGCCCGCACCCGATCACACAAATATTTGCGGTTTTCTGATCACTGCCCATCGGAAATTCGGTGAGCCGCCATTTTAGCACGCTGAAGGGGAATCAACGCCGTTTTGGGCTCTGAATTTGCTGCTCAAAGCATTAAGATTAAGAGAATCTGTTTCGCGCGGCCGAACACGTGCTTCAAACGAAAATTTCGAATAGCGTCCAAGCTCGCGCGCCCGCCGTCCTCCTGTGGCTCCCCTGGAGCGCCGTGACTGCGCTACTCACTGGGAAGCCTTTCCTTTGGGAGTTGAGCTACTTCAAGAGTCCTGGTCCGCGATTTTACCAGGTCATCATTGCCTTGTTGCTGGCGTTTCCCGCGATTCTGGGGCTCTATCAACTGCTTCGTCGCCGCGCTTGGTGGCGCTATGAGTTGGCCGCCGTAACCGCATTCCCACTCGCCGCCGCGCTCTTCTATCAACCTCGTGCCGCCCTGGTGGCTCTCTGGGTACTGGTCGCCTGCTATGCGGCCGGCCGCTTCGTCCTCCGCAAGCTCCGCATCGGCATCGATCACGTTCTGGACGAAATTGCTCTCGCGGCCGGCATTGGTCTGGCTGTGCTGCTCATCGCCCTCTTTGTGCTCGGGCTCTGCAAAGGATTCCACGGCTGGTCATTTGCTCTTCTTCTGGGAGTCCCGATCATTTTTTTCTGGCGCGATGTTGCCTCTTTGGGGCCCGCGCTCCTCCGATACCAGACGGCTTGGGTCGATACATCCGAATTCTCCACCGCACTGGGTGCTTTATTCTTCGTCTTTACCGCGGCATGCGTCCTGTACGCCACGATGGTGGTCCTGTCGCCCAGCTTGACCTACGATGTGCTGACCTCCCACCTTCCTGCTGCGCAATATTACCGGACAGTCCATGCGCTGCAACCTGTACCAAATGGGGACTACTCGTACTTTCCCCAGTCGATCGAGTCGCTCATGGCGCTCGGGCTGACCTTCGCCGGACAGCCCGCCGCCCAGATGCTGCCTCCCTTGTTTTTCGCCCTCTCGCTGATGCTCGCGTTTCGAATCGCCCGACACTGCGGGGCCGACCGGCTGTCCGCGCTTGGCGCCGTGGTGCTGGCCGCCACCCTGCCGGCTCTCCACTGGACCGGAAGCGTGGCCAAGAACGATTTCGCAGTGGTCTTCTTCGTGCTCGCTTCGCTCGACTGCTACTTGCGCTGGCAACAGAGCGGAACCTTTCGCTGGCTTCAACTCGGTGTGTTCTTCGTAGCCGCCGCGAACGGCATCAAGGATACTGCCGCGGTCGCGCTCCCGGCCGCCGCCCTCCTCTATGGGTACGCCGCCTGGCGCCAGCCGCGCCGGCTCCGCGCCTTCGCCTCGCTGTCGGCCATCTTTCTCGCTTGCGGCCTGCACTGGCAGATCCGGGATTACCTGCTCACTGGAAATCCCATCTATCCGCTCATCTCCCATCAAACTCTCATCCCCTGGGAAAACACTCCGGCCATTCTGTTCTCCCGCTATCTCATGCTTCCCTGGGATCTGCAGTTTCACGCCAACTGGTTTTTCGAAGGTCCCGTGCAGTTTCCGTTGGGCGTCGTCCTGTTGATGTTCGCGCCCGTCTGGCTGCTGCTGCGCACTCGGCGGCTCAACCGAAGCGAAGCTGCCTGCCTGGTTTTCGCGCTTGTGTATCTCGTCTGCTGGGCTTTCTTTCCGTTTCGCTCGCTGCGGTATGCCGCCCCCCCCGTGCTGCTCCTCGTCGTTTTAACTGGATGCCGCGCTCTCGCTCTGCGGCCCAAGACCATCGCGGCGCGATTACCCTTGCTCACCGGCCTCGCCTATTGCCTTGTGTTCGCAATCTGCGGTACGGCGATCATTGAGATTAATGGGCCGCTGCTCCGCTTTTTCGCCCGCCGCATCGATAGCCGCGAATACCTGCGCGAAGCCTATTATCCCTACTTGCCGCTGGAAGCCGTGAGGGCGCGCTGGCGCCCGGGAGATTGGACTTACTCCGCCGGCAACTGCGCAGTCGCCTATGGTCCTGACCCCGCCCGCTTTGTTTGCTTCGTCCCGTCAGACAACCGGTACAATGCCCAAGCCGTCAAAAACGAGATCGCCCAGCACCCCTATCGATTCGTGCTGCTCCCGGCCGGAAGCCTCGAAGCTTCCGTCATGGGACCAAACGTTACGCCCTTCTACCGCGACGCCCACTTCGCTGTTTACGAGCGATAACGCGTAACCCCGCCTTATCCGGCGCTGCTCCATTTCAGCAGGGTCGTGCAAGGCCGCGTCAGCGGATCGTCGAAATGGTTCGGACTGACCCGCAATGCGTAGCCCAGCCTCCCCGTTCGCTCCGGGACGATCTCCTTCCTGAAAACAGCCACCGATCCCTGCTGCTCGACGGCCGGGAGCACCATCACCTCGGTGTCTTCCAGATTCCCGTCGATGTCCACCCGTCCCATCACCACTTCCACCCGCACGTCCGCCGGCGTCAGGCCCGCCAGGTCGATCGCCGCCTTCACCGTCAGCGGCTTTCCGCTCACCACCGCGCCCGGCGTTCCGTTGCCCGAATCCACAAACCGCACCCGGTCCCACACCTCGCGGACCCGCGAATTCCAGCGCGCCCATTCCCGAACCAACTGGTGCTCGCTTTTGACGATCCGGATATTCTGCGCATGCGCCGGCTCATACAGCTCCGTCATATATTCATGCACCATCCGCCGGCAATCGAACTGCGGGCTGATGTACATGAGCGACTGCTTCACCCGCCGGATCCACTCCCGCGGCGTCTGCTCCCGCCGTTCGTAAAACATGGGAACAATCTCGTTCTCGAGCAGGTAGTAGATGGCGCTGGCGTGCAAACCATCCTGATCTTCCGAATACGGCTCCCGCTCGCCGATCGCCCATCCACCGGATTGTTCGTACGCTTCATCGAACCATCCGTCGAGGATGCTGAGGTTGAGCACGCCATTCATCGCGGCTTTCATGCCGCTGGTGCCGCACGCCTCTTCGCCGCGGCGCGGGTTGTTCAACCACAGGTCCACTCCCTGCACCAGCTCGCGCGCCACCTTGATGTCGTAGTCTTCCAGAAACACCACGTGTTTCCAGAGATCCGGATCGCGTGAAAGCTGCACGATCTCCCGGATGAAGCTCTTGCCAGGCTGGTCCTTGGGGTGCGCTTTGCCGGCAATGATCACCTGCACCGGCATTTCCTTGTTCAGCAGGATCTTCTTCAGCCGCTCCACGTCCCGGAATAGCAGCGTCGCTCGCTTGTACGTGGCGAAGCGCCGCGCAAACCCGATCGTGAATGCGTTCGGGTCCAGCACCTCCGCCGCCCGCCGTACTTCTCCCGCCGAGGCCTGTCGCCGCAGCGCCGAGGCGTGCTGCCGCGCGCGCACAAAGTTCACCAAACGCCGCTTTCGCCGCCGGTGCGCTTCCAGCAATTCCTCGTCCGGAATATCGGCCACCTGCTCCCAAATCCCCACGTCATTGAAGCGCTCTCGCCAGTCTGGCTGCAGGTACTGATCGTACAGCGAGGCCAGGTCGCCGTTCAGCCAGCTCGGCAAATGCACGCCGTTGGTGATCGAGGTGATCGGCACCTCCCACACCGGCAATTGCGGCCACATGTCGTGGAACATCTCCTGCGAGACCTCGCGATGCAGCCGGCTGACCGCGTTGCGGTACGCCGAGGTGTTCAGCGCTAGCACAGCCATCGAGAACCGTTCGTCGCGATCGAATACGTTCCGCCGTCCCAACGCCATCAACTGCTGGAAATCGATGCCGATCTCCGCGCAAAATTCCGAGAAATAGTGGTACATCAGGCCCGGATCGAACAGATCGATGCCCGCCGGCACCGGCGTATGCGTAGTAAACACATTGCTCGCGCGCGCCGCCTCCAGCGCCTCGTCGAACCGCAGCCCGTTCTCGCGTATGTACAGCCGGATCTGCTCCAGCGCCAGAAACGCCGAATGCCCTTCATTCATGTGAAAGACCGTCGGCTTCAATCCCATCGCGCGCAGCGCCCGCGTGCCGCCGATTCCCAGCACGATTTCCTGGCGGATGCGCGTGTCCGTGTCGCCGCCGTACAGCGAATCGGTAATGTCCCGATCCTGCGGCAGCACATTCTCGGGAATGTTCGTGTCCATTAAGTAGAGCGTGATGCGCCCCACATCCAGCTTCCACACCTGGATAAATACGTTGCCGGTGGGTAGCTTCACCGTGACCTTCAGGTCTTGTCCGGCGGCGTCCTTCACCGGCGCGATCGGCAGCGTGTAAAAGTCATTCAGCGGATACCGCTCCTGCTGCCACCCGTCTGGATTCAGAAATTGGCGGAAATAACCCTGCTGATACAGGAGGCCGAGCCCCACCAGTGGATAATCCTGGTCGCTCGATGACTTCAGGTGGTCTCCGGAAAGAATTCCCAACCCGCCCGAGTAAACCGGCAGGCACTCGGTGAGCCCGTATTCGGCGGAAAAATAGGCGATTAATTTGCCGTCCGATGGCGGCCCGCCCTTGCGTACCCGGGCATCGTACGTATCGCACGCCATCCGATACAGCGCCAGGTAGCGCGGATCGGCGGCGGCCTTCTTTAGCGCCGCCTGCGACACGCGCCCCAGCATCAGAACCGGGTTATAGCCGCAATCGCGCCACAGGTTCTGATCCAGCCGCCGGAACACCGCCCGTACGATCGGCTCCCAGCTCCAGAGCACGTTGTACGCCAACTCCGACAGGCGCGACAGCGACGGTGGTAGTGCCGGCCGAACCAGAAATTCCCGAATCGGCTGGATGTAAAAGGGCATCCGACGAGGCTACCTCCAAAATAACAAATTGATCTCAGCTACAAGAGGAGTACGTTGGGTCTCCGGGCAGAAAACGCCGGCGCGGACCCGCACGACCGGGTGCACGATTCCGCCGGCTGTTGCGTCACAATTACAGTATAGGCAGAATGCGTTTATCCGTACCTATATTGCTTTTGGTGGGTAACCCGATCTTTGCAGGCGAGTCCGCCCTGCTCTCCAGCGGCAGCCGCCTTCATGTCGATCGCCACGAGAGTCTCGGCGCCGTCGTGCGGCTCTACAATGCCGGCGGCTCGATTGAGCTCAGTTCCGCCCAGATAGTCGGCTTTGAACCCGACGAGCCCTTGTCCGTGGTCCCGGCTGTTCCGATTCCCGCCGCTCCGCCGCCGCCCTCGCCTCAGCAACTCGCCGATGCCGCCGCCGACAAATACGGTCTACCCCGCCAACTGGTGCGCCGTGTTATGGCGGCTGAGTCTAATTTCCAACCGCACGCCGTCTCTCCCAAGGGAGCCATCGGCCTGATGCAGCTGATGCCGCAGACCGCTCAACTGCTTGGCGTGAATCCGCAGGATTCCGCGCAGAACGTGGACGCCGGCGCGCGCTACCTCCGCGAACTCCTCGAAAAATACCACGGCGCGCTCTATCACGCCCTGGCGGCCTACAACGCCGGCGCCGCCGCGGTCGATAAATATAACGGTATTCCGCCCTTCGCCGAAACCATCCACTACGTGAGCCGCATAGCCAAGGATTGGGGCCGGCCCGCGGCCCCCGAGCTGACTACCGCGGAATCCGATCCAGCTTCGCGGCCAAAATAAAATCGCTTTCGGTTAACCCGTCGATCTTGTGCGTCCAGATTTCCACCCCCACCTTGCCCCACGATAAATACAGATCCGGGTGGTGGCCCTGCTCCTCGGCAATCGCGCCCGCTTGGTTCACGAAAGCCAGCGCCTTTACAAAATCCGGAAACGCGTAGCTCTTTTTCAAGTGGTGCTCGTTCACCACATCCCAGCCGGGCACTTGTCGCTTCAGATTGTCCAGTTCCGCGCCCTTCAGGGGCGGGACCCCGCCGCGGCACGGCACGCATTGCTTCTGCGCCAGTTCCATCGCTTTCTCTCCTCCCAACACCCCATGTTACGATGGGCTGTTGTCGGCAATGCCGGCCTAGCATGAAGACGCGGATGCGGGGCGAAGAGCGCCACGCGGCCATCGTTCGTTCCGCCATTTACCTGTTCGCAGAAAAAGGTTTTCGTGGGACCACCACCCGCGAATTAGCCTCCTCGCTCGGCGTCACCGAGCCCGTCCTTTACCGGCACTTCAAAACCAAGCGCGATCTGTACGGAGCCATCATTGAGGCCAAGGTGCACGAGGCTTCGCAGCGCGTCCACACTCTCCGGCGCTATGCCGACAGCGGCGAAGATCGCATGTTCTTCACCCGCCTGGCCGAGTTGATTCTGCAGCGCTACGAGCGCGACCCCGAGACCACGCGCCTGCTTCTGTTCAGTTCCCTCGAAGGCCACGAGCTTGCCGGCGATTTCTTCGCCCGCATGTTCTCCGATTTTTACGAGCTCGTGCTGGAGTACATCCGCGGCCGCGTTCAAGGAGGAGCATTCCGCGGCGTAGATCCTGAAATCGCCGCGCGCAGCCTGATCGGCATGATTGGCTATCACGGTCTGGTGGAGCAGTTGTTTCCCGGTTATTTCGCCCGGCGCAGCCGCAAACGCGTCGCCCAGGAAATGGTCTCCATCTTTCTCAGCGGCGTCTCAGCGTCCGGATGAGCCGAACCCGCCCGCGCCCCGGTGCGATTCTGCCAGTTCCCCTTCCACCCACTCCACTGCCTCGTACCGCGCCACGATCATCTGCGCGATGCGGTCTCCCGCGCGAATCGTATACGGCTCGCGGCCCAGGTTCAGCAGAATTACGCGAATCTCGCCCCGGTAACCCGGATCAATGGTCCCTGGCGCGTTCGGCATCGTGATGGCGTGCCGCAGCGCCAGCCCGCTCCGCGGCCGCACCTGCGCTTCGTAGCCCGGCGGCACTTCGATCGTCAGTCCCGTGGGCACCAGCCCCGCCACGCCCGGCTCCAGCGTTGTGTCCTCCACCGCGTGCAAGTCCATCCCCGCGTCCTCATGAGGACCGTGCGCGTAATCGGGCAGCGAGGCCGCCGGATGGATGCGTTGGATTCGGATCTGCACCTCGCTATGATAACGTCTTGAATCCCAAACGTGTCATCACTGTGGCGCCCATGCCGCCGGAAAAAAGCGCCTACGCGCTGGCTCGCTACAGCCGCTCGCCCGATTCCATTCGCGAGTCGGTCGCATGGGTGCGCACCCACGACTCGCGCAATTTTCTGGAGAGCTTCTACTTTCAATACGGCCACGCTTCCATTGCCGATCTCGGCCACACCGTGCTCTGTTTCGAAGGCATCTCCGAACTCGCCGCCACCGAAATAGAAGCCGAGCCGCTGTGGGATGGCCAGGCTAAATCGTCGCGCTATCAGGATTTTTCCAAATCGGGCTTCATCACGCCGCCGGAATTGTCCGAAGCCGATGCCGCGGTGTACCGCGCAGCGGGCGATGCTTTGCTCGCTGCGTACCAGCATGTGAACGAGCGCGTCCTCGAATATTTATCCGAAAAGCTGCCGCGCCCCGAGGCGATGAAGCCCGAGACCTACCGGCGCAATCTCGCCGCGCGCGCCTTCGATGTCGCGCGTTACCTGCTGTTCTGGGGCGTCCCGACCAACGTCGGCCAGGTCACCAGCATTCGCACGCTCGAAAAGCAGATCCGGCGCTTGAAATCCTCGGAGTACGCCGAGCTGCGCGCGCTCGGCGAGGAGATCGCACAGGCGATCGCGGGCGAGCCCGATTGCCGCTGGGACCTCGACGCCCCCGCCGAACCGGTCGCCCCCACTCTCGCGCGCCACGCCGACCCCGACGAGCACGCGGTCCGCTCGCGCGAAGACCTGCGCCTCTGGGCCGGTCAGAATCTTCCGCCCGCCGAACGCGCCCCCGCGCCTCGCGTCGATTTGCTGCACCCGGTTTGCGTGCCCGCCGACATCGCGGCTACCCTGCTCTACCCCGTCACCGATCGCCCCTTCCGCGAGTTGTACGAAATCGCGTGCGGCTGGAGCGGCAAACAACGCGCCGAAGTGATCGATGTGGCGCTCGGCTCCCGCACTCACCGCGACGAGATTCTGAGCGGCTTCCGCGGCGGCCTCTACGCTTACGATATGGTCATCGACATCGGCGCGTACCGTGACCTCCAGCGCCACCGCCGCTGCCAGAAATTCCGCCAGGCATACGACGGCAACCTCGGTTTCGACACGCCGCAGCTTGCCATCGACGCCGGCGTGCAGCCGCTTTATGAAGCCGCCATGCACGCTGCTCTCCAGGCGCCCGAACGCCTTCCCTCGCCCGGACGGCACTATCTGCTTCCCTTCGGCGCCCGCTCCCGCTTCCTTTTCAAAATGGATTTCGCCGAAGCCGAATACATTTCCCGCCTCCGCAGCGGTGTCAAGGGTCACTTCAGTTACCGCGAAATCGCCTGGGAAATGAAGTGCCGGATGGAAGAGCTCGAGCCCGAACTCGGCCGCCTCATCGACGCCACTCCGCCCTGGATCGAAGATCCCCTCAAGCGCTAAAAAAATTGGTGGCTCCTGTCGATCCTTCCTAAACCCGCTCGATTATCCAGTGTAAGGAGAGATCACCATGCGATTCATGATGCTGATGATTCCAAAAGGATATGAGAGTGCGCAGCCCGGTGCGATGCCTGACCCCAAGGCCGTAGAACTCATGATGAAGTATAACGAATCCCTCAAGCAGGCCGGTGCGCTGCTGGGCCTCGACGGCCTGCATCCTCCCTCGATGGGCGCGCGGGTTTCCTTCGCTGCCGGCAAGCCCGTCGTGACCGATGGCCCCTTTCCCGAGACCCGCGAGGTGATCGGTGGCTACTGGATGATCCAGGTGAAATCGAAGGAAGAAGCCATCGAGTGGGCCAAGCGCTGCCCCGCGTCCCCCAACGAAGTCATCGAAATCCGTCAGGTACAGGAGTTCGCCGACTTCCCCGCCGACGTTCGGAAAGCCGCCGCCGGTTTCGAAGGCCTGCAGAAAAATCGGTAGGTACACGGGGCAGGTCGGAGTTTATGCGTCCCGCAACCTGCCCACCCCAAAACCGTTTACAATCTCCTCTTGACCCCCAGGCAAGACCTGCGCGCCGCCCTCATCGGCTGCGGCCTGATCGGCCGCAAGCGCGCCGCCGCGCTCTCCGGCTGCACTCTCGCTGTCTGCTGCGACGTCGCTGCCGAACGCGCCGCATCCCTCGCCGCCGCCGTGCCGCATTGCCGCGCGACCACCGACTGGCAGTCCGCCGTAAGCTGCCCCGATATCCAGGTCGTTCTCGTCGCCACCGCTCACGATATGCTCGCCCCCATCGCGGGCGAAGCCGCCGCCGCCGGCAAGCACGTCCTGATCGAAAAGCCCGGCGCGCGCTGCCCAGCCGAACTTGACGCCGTCGCCGAAGCCGCCGCGCGCACCGGCGCCCTCGTCCGCGTCGGTTTCAATCATCGCTATCATCGCGCCTTCCGCAAGTCCCGCGAGATCTTCGAATCCGGCGCGCTCGGTGAAATGATGTTCATTCGCGGCCGCTACGGCCACGGCGGCCGCCCCGGCTACGAACGAGAGTGGCGGGCCGATCCGAAAATCTCGGGCGGCGGCGAACTGATCGATCAGGGCATCCACCTCATCGATCTCTCCCGCTGGTTTCTCGGCGACTTCCCTCATGTTCGCGGCCGCGCCCGCACTTATTTCTGGAATATGCCCGTCGAAGACAACGGCTTCCTTCTGCTCGAAACCGCCAGCGGCCAAGTCGCCTTCCTGCACGCCGGCTGGACCGAATGGAAGAACCTGTTCTCGTTCGAGATCGCCGGCCGCCTCGGCAAGCTGGAAATCTCCGGCCTTGGCGGCAGCTATGGCGTCGAGCGCCTCACCTGGTACAAAATGTCGCCCGCCATGGGCCCGCCGGAAACCCGGACCTGGGAATATCCCATGGCTGACGATTCCTGGGAAGCCGAGTGGGCCGCGTTTCTCGACGACATCCGCCACAACCGCCGGCCTCGCCCCGGCGTGGCCGATGCCCAGGCCGCGTTGCGTGTCATCGAGCAGGTTTACCGTGAGGACCGTGCATGATCATCACCCGCAGCCCTCTCCGCATCTCTCTCGGCGGTGGCGGCACCGATCTGGCTTCCTACTACCGCGAGCACTCCGGCTTCGTCATTTCCGCCGCCATCGATAAATTCGTCTACATCACTCTGCACGACACCTTCGAACAGCAGTTCATCATCAAGTATTCCAAGACCGAGCTCGTGCAATCCGTCGATGAAATCAGGCACCCCATTATTCGCGAGGCGCTGAAACTGGCTCCCGTCTCGGTGCCGCATCTGGAAGTCGTCAGCATGTCCGATATCCCCGCCGGCACCGGCCTGGGCTCGTCCTCCAGCTTCACCGTCGC
Source organism: Bryobacteraceae bacterium (assembly GCA_035295805.1). Lineage (GTDB taxonomy): Bacteria > Acidobacteriota > Terriglobia > Bryobacterales > Bryobacteraceae > PSRJ01. The sequence continues at coordinate 13,078 of DATGII010000038.1, forward strand.
CTTGCTCCGGGCCTTGCACGCCCACCACAAGGATTTTGTCCCGCGCGAACAGCTGGCCGAGGAAGCCTGTCACATTGAAATCGATCTGCTGCGCGAACCCATCGGCAAGCAGGACCAGTACATCAGCGCCTTCGGCGGCATCACGTCATTCCTGTTCAATCCCGATGGCCGCGTTGTCGTCCAGCCCGTCCAGATGAGTTCCGAAGCTCTCTACAACCTCGAAGACAACCTGCTGCTGTTCTTCACCGGCTTCACGCGGGCCGCCTCCTCCATCCTCTCCGAGCAGGATACGCGCACGCGCAGCGGCGATGCCGGTATGGTCAATCACCTGCACCAGATCAAGCGCTTCGGCTACGAAAGCAAGGCCGCGCTCGAAGCCGGCGACCTCCGCGGCTTCGCCGAAATCATGCACCGCCATTGGGAATTGAAGAAGCAGCGCTCCGGCGCCATGACCAATTCGCGCATCGACGAATGCTACGATGTCGCCCGTGCCAATGGAGCGCTTGGCGGCAAACTGATCGGCGCCGGCGGCGGCGGTTTTCTCATGTTCTACACCGAGGACAAAACGCGCTTGCGCCGCGTCATGCGCGAGGCCGGATTGCGCGAGGTGCGCATCCGCTTTGATTTCGATGGGGCTTCGCTGGTGTCCCGCTCCTGACCCATGCTGCCTGTTGCTATTCTGGCGGGAGGCTTGGCCACGCGGCTCCGCCCGCTCACCGAAACCATTCCCAAGGCCCTGGTCGAAATCTGCGGCGAGCCCTTCCTGGGGCATCAACTGCGCCTGTTGAGCCGCGCCGGCATCACGCATGCCGTCCTCTGCCTCGGCTATCGTGCCGATCAAATCCGCGAATTCGCGGGCGACGGTCGCGCCTTCGGCCTGCATCTTGATTACTCGCATGACGGCCCCGCTCTGCTCGGCACCGCCGGCGCCCTGAAGAAGGCCTTACCATTTCTGGGCGACAGCTTCTTCGTGCTCTATGGCGATTCCTATCTCCCCTGCGATTACGCCGCCGTGGAGCAGGCCTTCCGCGAATCGCGTAAATCCGGTTTGATGACCATTTATCGCAACGAGAGCCGCTGGGATTGGAGTAACGTCGAATTCTCCGAAGGCCGCATTCGGGCATACGATAAAGCGAATCGGACGCCCGCTATGAACTACATCGACTATGGTCTCGGCGTGTTCCGCCGCGACCCCTTCGATGCCCTCCCGGAGAATCTCCCGGCCGACCTCGCCGCCCTCTACCAGGACTTGCTCCGCCGAGGTGATCTGGCCTGCCACGAAGTCAATAACCGCTTCTATGAAATCGGCTCGCCCGACGGCATTCGGGAATTGGAGGAGTTTCTGTCGCGATGAATTTCACGGAACAGTTTTTGTCGGAAGCCGGCGAAATTATCCGCCGCATCGACCGCCGGGAAATCGAAGCCGTCGCTGCCCTGCTGGCGCAAAGCCGCGCCGCCGGCGGCCGTCTGTTCATTCTCGGCGTCGGGGGCAGCGCCGCCAACGCTTCCCACGCTGTCAACGATTTCCGCAAAATCTGCGGCTTTGAGGCCTACGCGCCCACCGACAACGTCTCCGAACTGACCGCCCGCACCAATGACGAAGGCTGGGCCGGCGTCTTCGAAGCCTGGCTGCGGGTCAGCCGGCTGCGCGCCGCCGATGCGCTGCTCGTTTTCTCCGTCGGCGGCGGCGACCTCGAAAAGCAGGTCAGCCCCAACCTGGTCAGCGCCATCCAATACGCCAAGTCCCAGGGCGCGCATGTCGCCGGAATCGTCGGCCGCGACGGCGGCCATACCCGCCGCGCCGCCGACGCCTCCATCCTGGTCCCCGTGGTCAACCCCCAGCACGTCACTCCGCATACCGAGGCCTTCCAGGCCGTGCTCTGGCACCTGCTGGTGACTCATCCGGCGCTCAAGATCGCGCAGACCAAATGGGAATCGGTCCGGTGAAGGCGGTCTTTCTCGATCGCGACGGCGTGATCACCGAAGCCGCCATCCGCGACGGCCGCCCTTATCCTCCCCCCGGCATTCAAACGGTCAAACTTTATCCGGAGGTCGCGGCCGCCCTGGCGCTGCTCAAAACCGCCGGCTTTTTGCTGCTTGTGGTGACCAATCAGCCCGATATCGCGCGCGGCACTCAATCGCGCGCCATCGTCGAAGCGCAGAACGCCGCTATCGCCGCCCAACTTCCGATCGATGAGTTCTTCGTCTGCTGGCACGACGACCCCGATAATTGTTCGTGCCGCAAGCCAAAACCCGGCCTGCTGCTGGAAGCCGCCGCCCGTTACCCCATTGTCCTGCGCGCCAGCTTTATGATCGGAGATCGGTGGCGCGATATCGATGCCGGCGCCGCCGCCGGGGTCCGCACCATCCTCATTGACCGCCATTACCGCGAGCGTCCGCCTGCGCACGAGCCCGATTTTCGTGCGGATTCTCTCCAATCCGCCGCCGATTGGATTCTCAAACAGGATTAATATCGATGGTTTCGGAGTAATTCGCGTTAAAATCGGCTTGATGAGCGGGCGAATTCTCTCTATTCTTGGGCTTATTTCCCTGCCCTTGCTGCTGGGCGGTCAGCAGAGCCAGATCACCGGCCCGGTCTCGGGCTACGTCTTCGATACCTCGGCGCGCGCGCTGCGGCCGGTCCTCGGCATCCCGGGCGCTTCTCTGTTCGGCAGCCCCGTCGATTTCGGATTCCCGGTGGCTTCGGTCGCCGTAGCTCCCCGCCAGGACGCCGCCTTCGTCACCGCCGCCGATGGCACGCTCCATCTCTTCCGCTTCCAGGCGAACGCCCCCGCGGATTTGAACTTCAATGGTCTTGCGAACGCGCCGGAACGCGTTGTGTTCAGCCCGTCCGGCACCGCCGCCGCGCTCTACCGCGCAGGCTCGGTCCAGATCGTCAGCGGATTGCCCGATTCCGCCGGCATCGCCGCCACTCTCGCCCTTCCGGCTGCGCCCGATTCCTTGGCGCTCAGCGATGATGGCACCGCGCTGCTGGTTGCCTCTGGCAACACCATTGAGCTCTACAGCGGCGCCGCTGATCTCGGCATGGTCACCTCCACCGCCGGTCCCTCTCTGGCCGCTTTCGCGCCCTCCAGCCACGACGCCGCCATCGTCGATCGCGCCGGCGCCGGCATCGTGTTATTCCGAAATCTCACCGGAACTGTAGCCCCGCAGCCTTTGGCTGCCTCTGACGACACCATCCGGTCCGCGTCCGCCCTGGCGTTTTCCAACGATGGACAGCAACTATTGCTCACCACATCCGGCAGTCAGGCCGTCGCCACGTTTGATCTCGCGACCGGCCTGCGCGGCGCAATCTCCTGCATGTGCGCTCCAGCGACGCTCGCGCGCATGGGTGATGTGTTCCGTCTGAACGATCTGGCCCAGGATGCTGTCTGGCTGCTCGATGCGCGCCCCGCCACCGCCGGCGTGACATTCGTGCCCGCTGTCGCCGGCAGTGACGCTCCCGTGGGAACCCGGCGCCCCCGCCGCCCCGAAGCTCCCATCCATGGCGTCCGGCCGCTCGACGCGTCCCGCGCCGAATAGCGCTACCGCCCGGGTGGCACCAGTTCGAACCGCGATCCGTTCGCCGGCAGTCCCGCGCGTTCCCGATAAGTTGTGTCGAGATAGAGCTTGCCTCCATGGCGCGCCAGTTCCGCCGCGTATTGCGCCACCCGCCCCGGGTCGGGCCGCTCCAGCGGTATCCAGTACACCTGCGGATTGAAATAGCTGATCGTCCATAGGTCGGGAACCAGCCGGCCGAAGATGATGCCGGTCCCGCGCGGCCATTGTTTTTGCTGCGCCAGCGCATAGGCGAGCAGAGAATTTTTTTCAACTCGCGTATCCGGATAGATGAACAGGAAAAAATTCCAGCATAAGAGCGCCGCCGCAATCGACGCCAGCGGCCGCGCCGGCAACCGCCGCGTCGCCACCGCAAGCAGCGCAACCAGCGGCGCCGCATAAAAGAGCCGGTAAAACGTGTTGTGTGGCTCCCACACGAAAAGAAAAGCCAGATACACTCCGAGCCAAACCAGCAGCGGCCACGCGGATGCAACCGGCCCCAGCTCCGCGCGGCTCCTCCACAGCCGCGCTGCGCCCCACCCCAGCAGTGCCAGCGAGATCGGGCCCACCACGTACGCGAGCGGCGCCAGCTTGCCACCCACAAACAACCGCGCCGTCCCCAGCACCAGCCACCCGGCGCCTGTTCTAGCCTGGAACACGAACGGAATCTCGGAATGATAAGTCAGCCATCCCACAAACGAATTCGCCAGTTTGTGCGGCGCCAGCTGGTACGCAATCCCGTACACACCGAGGGTCAGGCCCGCCGAAACCGCGCTGTAGGCCCAGGCCTCGCGCCGAAATCGCTCCGTGCGCGCACTCCACATTAGGGCTAGCGCTACTGGAAAGAAAAGCGCCGCGAGCTGATGCATCATCATCGCGCAGACATGCAGCAGTGCGCCGCGCAGCGGTGCGCGCGGGATCACCAGGTAGGCAGCTACCAGGAACATGTTCGAAAGGATATAGGAATCGGCATCCGTTGAAAACTTCCAGAACGTTGCAGCGGCCCCCAAAATCGCCGCGCAGGCTGCGCTGTTTGCACGGTTCACATCGAGCGACCGCAACATCCTGTAGACCAGCCAGACCACCGCCGCGCCTGCCACTGCGTTGGTCGCCTGCATCAGGTACAAGGAGCGCACCGCCCGATGCAGCACCCGGTATTCCGCGTATCCGATGAAGTTGTAAAGCAGGTGATGAACGTTAAACAGCTCGCGCCAGTCGGAAATGCGCTCGATATCGATCGCGAACGATAAACCGTCCCAATAATAGTTCCGCGTCAGGAAACACAAATACAGCACGGCGAACGAGCCCGCCAGCAGAGGTCCGCATCTCCGGCGATCCGTCGGACTACCCACCCCCCAATTGTGGCGCAGGTTTCTGATCTGCCGCTGTCAGGACTGCTAGAATCCTGCTAGGTTCTGAGTGTCGCCGGGACAGAAATGAAGCGCCGTTCCTCCGTCGCAGCACGCCAACTCGTTATCCTGTGCATTGCGGTTGGATCTTTGGCTGCGCAGACCTCGTTCGCGCCCACCGCACCGCTTCCCCCTGAGATTGTCCTCCTGGCCCGCATCAAGCAGCACGCCGTCGAAACATTGACGAAGCAACCCAATTACACGTGTGTCGAATCCATCGAGCGCGGCCGCCGGAACAGGCAGGCGCTCGATTTCCGGATCGACGACAACTTGCGGTTCGAGGTAGCGTGGATCGATGGCAAGGAATTGTTTGCGCCTCCCGGAGCTAAACGGTTTGACGAGAAAGATATCCGCGAGCTGGTCCCCACCGGAGCCGTCAGCTCCGGCGATTTCGCGCTGCACGCGCACACCGTTTTTGCCAGCACGGTCCCGACCTACGAGGCCCGCGGCGAAGAAAAACTCGGACCCCGTGCCGCGGTTCGTTACGACTATCGGGTTCCCCGCCTCTTCAGCGGCTATTCCATTCGCATCCGCAGCGCCGAAGCAGTCGTCGGTTATCACGGTTCCTTCTGGGTGGATCCGGTTTCACTCGACCTCGAGCGCCTCGACGTTATTCCCGACGAGCTGCCGCCTGAACTCGGCTTGCGATCCGCTTTTCAGCGTATAGAGTACGCCCGCTTTCCCATTGGCGGCACCGATTTCCTGCTCCCCGCTTCCAGCGAGATGGCCCTGATACACACCGATGGCTCCGCGACCCGCAATCGCGTCCAGTTCACCTCTTGCCGCGAGTATGCCGGCCGATCCGTGGTTCGGTTCGACGACCCCCAGTGAGGCAGCCGGCGACCCGTACCGGCAGACTTACCGTCGGTCATCCGCATCCTGATGATTGTGACGCCACTCCCAGTAGTCGCGCTGTTGTTTCTTATTCATTCTTCCGTAGTCCCGATACCTCTCATGGCGCTCGTCCAGATACCGGCGATATGCCTGGTCCTCGTTTTGATTCCACTGGTGCCAGTCGCGGCGTTGGGCGTCGTAATATCGCTTGTCCCGATCTCGGTCGCGGTCGCGTTCCCCGTGATGCTTGTTGTCATCGTCGGCCCGTAGGGCCACGGGAGTACCCAAAGCTACCCCGAGCAGAAGTAAACTTACGAATCGGCGCATGTTTTGTCTCCTGCCTGGAGAGTTGCAACCGGGCGGCCCTTTGGCGCCCGGGGCCGTAATGGAACTCACCCCCCTACGGACTGGTCCGAATCGCGTGAATTGAATAACGCAACAAAGTCCTATACCTTGCTTGGTACAGATGGTTCTATCGCTCTACCGGTTTCCTGCACATGATTGTTACTGCGGTCCCGAAGTCCAATAGAAAGTGGGGATCTCGCCGTCGCGTCCGGAGAGATAGGGACCGCCCATCAATCATGTACGAGCGAATCGAAGTGGCGTGCGAATGCGGTCGGCAACCGACCCGTTTGCGCGAGGTCGGACTGACCGCTGATCGCCAGTTGGTGATCTACTGGCGCTGTTCCTATTGTCGTCGTCAGGTCTATCGCATCAAACCCCTGGCCGAGTGCTGGCGCGAATGCCCGGGTGCGCTGCCCCCCGCGGCCGGCGTCGCCGCTCCCGCCGGCTCCCTACCATCCAGTAACTCAATATAGCTGGAATATTTTCAAGCCTTTACGGTTGTATACTCGGGAGGAGAGAACCCGGGCTTCGATGAACAACGGAACCCAGCCGCAGATCCTCGTCGTGGAAGATAACGGTGCTTTGCGGCGGTTGATGTTGCGTATTCTCGCCGGCAGTGGTTACAGCGTTCTCGAAGCTTCCAACGGCGCGCAAGCCGTGGACCTGTTTCGCCAACACTCCCCCGCCCTGGATTTAGCCATTGTCGATATGGTCATGCCGGGGATGAGCGGCCTCGATGTGGCCGCCGAGATGGAGCGCCTCCGGCCGGGAATGAAGATCCTCTATATTTCCGGCTATGCTTCCAGCGTCGCCATGGAAAGCATCAGCAGCCGTTTTCCCGACCACGTTTTGATCAAGCCGTTTGATGCCGCGCAACTGATTGATCGGGTGGCGTTGCTGCTCAAGCCGGCCGAGCCCCAGACTTCCACCGTAGTGCCTCCGAACGCCGAGCCGTAGTTAACCGCTCCACCAGGCTGAGAGATCGGCGATCGAATCCAGCACCGCGCCGGGCCGCACTCCCTGCTCCAGATCGGCTGCACGAAACTTCCCGGTTTTCACCAGCGCGCCTTGTAAACCCGCGGCCTGCGCACCCCCGATGTCGGCCTGAATGTCGTCGCCGATCATCAGGATGTCCGCCGGCGCCAGCTTCAGATGGTGCGCCGCGGCATGAAAGAACTCGGCCGAGGGTTTTCCCAGGACCACTGCCTTCCTTCCCGTAGCGTGCTCCAGGGCCGCGACAAACGGTGCGACGTCCAGCGAGAGCCCTTGCGGCGCCTGCCAGTAGCGCGTCATACCCAACGCAATCAGCCGCGCTTGCGGATCGGCGTGCAGCAGACGGAATGCCCGGTTCAGCGTCGCGTAATCCCAGCCTTCGCCCAGGTCTCCGATGATCACGTACTGCGCTCCGGCTTCGGCCGATTCCGGGACGCAGGTCAGCCCCTCGAAATCGGCGCGGGCCGCGGGACGGACGAACAGCGCCACCTTGCCCGCCGGCTGCGACCGGATCCACTCCGCCGCCATCAGGCACGGCGTCAGAATCTGGTCGGCGCTGGCGGGAATACCGAAGCGGGCCAGCTTTTCCACCAGAAAGCTGCGCCCGCGCGACGTGGTATTGGTTACGAACAGGTGCGGAATCCCCTGCTCGCGCACCCAGCCGAGCGTTTCAGCCGCCCCCGCAACCGGTTCTTCGGCGTTGTATAAAACTCCATCCATATCAAAAAGAAGCGCGCGCGGGCGAAGCATGGCTTTACTCATTTTACGGGTCGCACCTAATTGTCAGTGCATGGGCCGCCGATAGTTTGCCGTGGCCTCTTTCGCTGCGGAACTGGTCTTTTGGGTAGTGCTGCCGGTGCTGGCCGCTTTGGGAGCGGCCTACCTGGTTTGGCTTTTGATGCAGGCGCGTATTCAAGTGTTGACCGCGCATTATCAGACTGCCGTGGCCAAGGTGCAAGGCGACTGCTCCAGCCACCGGCCCCCGCTGGACGAGCTGTTGGCCGAACTGCGCATGGAGCGGCGCCGTTTCGTCCGTCGCGTACCCGGCCCCGCCGGCGAGGAAACCACCCTCATCACCCAGGAGCGGCTCTATCTTCGCAACATCCCGCTGACCAGTTGGATGGAGGAGGTGCTGGTGCTCGGAAACGGAGAAGAACTTCCGGCTGAAGCCGTTACCCCGCTCATCGAACCCGCCGCCACTCAATCGCTCACAATTGCGTGAGACGCGACACGGCGGATTTGCCGCTTCTCCCTGAGTGCTTTATACTAAAGAATTGAATGCCGAAGCGTACGTTTCAACCGAATAATCGCCGGCGCGCCAAAACGCACGGTTTCCGCACCCGCATGAAGACCCAGGATGGCCGTGCGGTGCTCTCGCGGCGCCGGGCGCGCGGCCGGAAGAAGCTCACGGTCAGCTCCGAAAGGCACTAGCCCATCGCTGGTTTTCCGAAACGTGTTCGTCTGCTGCGATCGCAAGATTTCCGAAGGGTTTACGAGCAAGGCAGCCGGTTTTCAGGCCCTTGCTTTGCGGCCTTTTACGTTCGCGAGCCCGAGGCCGGCGGATCCCGGGTCGGGTTTACGGTTCCACGCGCGCTCGGCAAAGCAGTCGCCCGCAACCGCATCAAACGGCGGCTGCGTGACGCCGTTCGCCATTCTCTCGATCGGCTGAATCCGCAGTGGTTCATAGTCATCAATCCGCGCCGGAAAGCCCTCGATGCTCCCATGGCGGAGTTGCGCCGCGAAATCGAGCGCCTCTTTCTCCGCTGCAATGGGTCCTAGTCGGGGCGCTCCGCCTCTATAAGCTGGCGGTCTCCCCGCTGCTGCCCTCGGCGTGCCGCTTCTATCCGACCTGCTCGGAGTATATGCGTGAAGCCGTCGAGCGTCATGGCGCCGCGCGCGGAATTGGGAAGGGTCTGTGGCGCCTGCTCCGTTGCCACCCCTGGCATGAAGGTGGCTTCGATCCGGTGCAGTGAACCCTGGATGGCTAACGGTATTTTAGAATGTCCCAATCTGTAAACAGCGACAACAACAGCGCGGCGTCTCCCAAGGAGATGTCGATGGAAGTGCGGCTTCTCCTCGCCTTCCTCCTCATGGGGGCCGTCATGTTCCTCAGCCCCTATTTCTTCAAAACGCCGGCGCCGCCCCCGGGCAACGGGAAGAAGACCGCCACCGCCAGTTCGGTCGCGCCCGCCCCTGCGCCGCCCGCCGCCACCACCTCCACGGCCCCGGCGCCGCCCGCGCCCACCGACGACAAGCCGGTGGCGAATGCCACTTCGCAGCAGCCGCAGCCCGCCGTCATCATCGATACAGACCTGTATCGCGTCACCTTCAACAACCAGGGCGCGACCGTCCGAAGCTGGCTGCTCAAAAAATACAAAGGCAACGACGGCAAACCGCTGGATCTGGTGAACGCCGCCGCCAGGCTGGAGTATCCGTTTTCACTCTCTTTTCCGAACGAAAAACCCGCCGGCAACTTGAACTGGGCGTATTACAAACAGACCGCCGATCCCGACGGGCTCGGAGTCGCCTTCGAGTACTCCGACGGCCATACCGTCGTTCACAAGGCCTTCAAATTTCAAAAAAACAGCTATCTCTCGAGCGTCAGCGCCGATGTCACCATCGACGGCCGCCCGGTTCAGAGCATGATCCAGTGGCGCGGTGGCTTCGGCGATTTCACGGTGGCAAACCCCGCCGCCAGCCAGCGGACCCTCTATTTCAACACCACCGATAACAAACTGGTCGAGCAAAACGCCAAGGCCGCCAAGAACGGCCCGGTCTCCACCAGCGGGAATTATTCTTTCGCGGGCATCGCCGACCCCTATTTCGCCGCCGTATTCCTGCCCGAGAACGATGTCGCCGTCCACGAAACCACCTTCAGCGACACCGTCCCCACCCCGGTCGAGCAGAAGGCCGAAGCCTTCCCCGGCACCGCCGTTTCCGCCGGCACAGCCAATCACCTTTCATTGTTCGTCGGCCCCAAAGACGTCGATCTGCTCAAGCGCATTAATCCCAAGCTCGAAACCATGGTCGACTTCGGGTATCTTTCGTTCATCGCCAAGCCCCTGTTCATGATCGTCAACTGGATGAACGACTCGTTCCTCCATAATTTCGGCTGGGCGATCGTTCTGATCACCGTGCTCCTGTACGTGATCATGTTCCCGATTCGCCTGTCGAGCATGAAGTCGATGCGCAAGATGCAGGCCCTTAAGCCGCAGATCGACGCCATCAACGCCAAGTACAAGAACCTCAAGTTCAACGATCCCAAGAAAGCCGAGCAGCAGCAGGAAACCATGGATCTGTACAAGAAAAACGGCGTCAATCCGATGGGCGGCTGCTTTCCCATGGTGATTCAGCTTCTGCTGGTTTGGCCGTTCTACACGGTCTGCCGCGTCGCCGTCGAAATGAGGGGAGCGCACTGGCTTTGGGTGACCGACCTCTCGCAGCCCGAGCATCTGGCCATCAAGATCCTGCCGATCGCCATGATCGTCACCCAGTTCCTGAGCACCAAGATGATGCCGACTCCCAGCGCCGACCCGAGCCAGCAGCGCATGATGATGCTGATGCCGCTGATCTTCGGGTTCATGTTCTACAATCTCCCGAGCGGGTTGGTGTTATACTACGTGACCGGCACTCTGGTGAGCATGGGACAGCAATGGTTTTTCAATCACACCGAGACCGCGCAGGAAGCTGCACGTTCGGTGCTGCCGGCGCCCAAAAAGAAGAACGGACGGAAATAGCCCGTGACGGAACGAAAGTATACCAGCGCATCGATTGGCCCGCGGATCGAAAGCCTGTTGCGACCGGTCCTGCAGAGTGCCGGCTTTCACCTGGTTTACCAGATCCACGACGCCGCGCCCGCTGCCGATGACTTCGAAACACCCGACGTCGTCGTCAAGTTCAGCGGCGGCGATGTCGATCAGCTGCTGGCCAACCGCGCCGAACTCCTGCTGGCGCTCGAGCACATCACCATGGAAATGCTCCGCATGCCGTCGGAAGACCATTCGCGCATTTCCTTCGACGCCAACGATTACCGCCTGCTGCGAATTGAAGAGCTGCGCCTGAGCGCCACTACCGCCGCCGAGAAGGTGAAGCGCACCGGTGTTCCGTTCCGCTTCAATCCGATGAATAGCCGCGAGCGTCGCGTCATCCACCTGGCGTTGCGGAGCGAGCCCGCAGTGCGGAGCGAGAGTGTCGGTACCGGCCCTGCCCGGCAGGTCGTAGTTTACCCGGCGGGCATGGCCAGTCTGCCGGAGCCGCCCCGTATGCCCGAGCCGCGCCGCGGCGGAGGCGGCGGTCCGCGCCGCGATGGACCCCGCCGCGACGGCCCGCGACGGGATGGCCCGCGTTCGCGCAGCGCCCGCCATTAGTATTTGCCGGTCTCCGATACCATCGTAGCCATCTCCACCCCGCCCGGTCGTGGCGGCCTCGGCGTCATTCGCCTTTCCGGCCCTCAGTCCCGCTGCATTGCCGAATCCATGCTGCGGTTTCGCGGCGCCGTCTCTTGGCAGTCCTGGCACGCTCACGCCGCCCGCCTGATTGATCGCGAAGGGCGCACCGTCGATCAGGTCGTAGTGACGTTCTTCGAGAAGCCGCATTCCTACACCGCCGAGGATGTGGTCGAACTTTCCTGCCACGGCGCCCCGGTGGTATTGCGCCACGCCGTCGAGCGCGCCCTCGAAGCCGGCGCCCGTCTGGCGGAGCCCGGCGAATTCACCTTGCGCGCTTATTTGAATGGCCGGATCGACCTCCCGCAAGCCGAGGCGGTGCGCGACCTGATCGAAGCCACGACTCTTTATCAGGCCCGCATCGCCGCGCAGCAGGCCGAAGGATCCGTCTCGCGCCGCCTGGCTCCGCTCAAGGAGCAGCTCCTTGAAATAATCGCGCTGCTCGAAGCCGGCATCGATTTTGCCGAAGACGACGTCAGCGTGGCCGCGCCGCCGGAAATTCTCCGCCGCCTCCGCCCCGTTACCGAAGGCGTACGGGCGCTTGCCGCCAGTTTTCAGTACGGAAATCTGGTGCGCAGCGGCCTGACGCTAGCCATCGTCGGCCGGCCCAATGTCGGCAAGAGCAGCCTGTTCAACGCCCTGCTCGAGCAGGACCGCGCTATCGTCACCGAAATCCCCGGCACCACGCGCGACCTGGTCAGCGAGACCGCCGCGATCGGCGGTATCCCGGTGAAGCTCTACGACACTGCCGGCATTCGCGATTCCGCCGGGCGGATCGAGAGCCTGGGGATCGAGCGCAGCTACCAGGCGATGGCCGATGCCGATCTGACGCTGGTCGTAATCGATCTCTCCCATCCCAGCGCGTCCGAAGATCATGCCTTGATCGAACGGGCGCGCCGGCAAGGCCGCTGGCTCCTGATCGGCAACAAATCCGATCTGCCTGCCGCGGGCCCGGCAATTCCCGGCGCGCTCCGAGTCTCGGCTCATACCGGTTCCGGCATTCCCCAACTGCGCGACGCCATTCTCGCCGCCGTTGCGCCGCACGGCGTCCTCGAGCAGGAAACTGGTTTCATCACCAGCCTGCGCCACGAGCAGTTGCTGCGCGAGTCAATCCAATACCTGGAAAAAGCGCATACTGCGGTGGAATCCTCAATCCCGCACGAAATGCTGCTGCTCGATCTTTACGCCGCCCTGAGCCCCGTCGACGCCATCACCGGCGCCACCACCGCCGACGACATCCTCAACCGCATCTTCTCCACCTTCTGCATCGGCAAGTAAAGTCCAAACGTAAGTGCCTCGACCCGGTTGATCGGGCCGCGGCGCTTCATTCGCAATGGCCGGTCACGCGTTTTTCAAAAAAGTTTTGTGATGCAGGCACACAAGTTATCGCATACCCGCCCCCGCTCGCGTTTTGCGCTCGTTTATCCTGTAATCGGAAAGAGGCTTGCGTCCACCCGCAAGCTTCGGCGGTTTTCTTGCCGGCCGGCAAGCGTTGCAATCAGGTGGTGCTGAGCTTCCTGTCGGGCCTTTAAAGCCCAAACGGCGGGCCCCTACGTGGAGGACGCCGGCGGGGAGAACTTGGAACCGGTTCCATTACACCCGGTGGAGTGCGGATAGCTATTGTC
>DATGII010000039.1:0-3980 GCA_035295805.1 Bryobacteraceae bacterium
CGCGCATATTCGGTTTGAGTTCGTCCGATCCGACCAGCGCGCCATCCGCGAGATACCGCGTGTCCTTGCGCAGAAGAATCGTCTGGTCGCCGGCATCGCGGGTGTGCAGCACCACGTGGTCCCCGTTCAGCTGGAAGACAACGCCGGCGACCGCCATCGTTCCCGTAGGGATGGCGCGCTCGGCAGCCATGAGGCGGTCGGCGGAATTGCGATAGGCGCGGTAGCGTCCTTGAGAAAGCGCCCGCGGCGGCGCCGGCGACGGCAACACGTGAATCGAGCGGGCGTAGCGCAACAGAGAGCCGCGGGCTTCGTCGGAAACCACTTCTACCATTTCACCGGGCTGCAGGCGCGAGACATCGATCGGCTGCTGATCGCGCTCCACGTAACTCTTGCCGTCGAACAGGAAGCGGAAGACCTGGCTATCGGCGGCGCGGACGCTGAACTCTCCGGCAGCGGTTTGCGGATCCCGCTCCAGCAGAATACCGCGCAGCACTCCCGCCGGTGCGGCAGCTTGCGCCGCCAGCAGGCCCGGAAACAGCAAGATCCACCAGCATCCGCGCACCCGCCGTTCGCCTCCGATTCACCATAGCACGCCCCGACACACCTGGAGGTGCGGCGCCTCACGCAAAGCGGCGCGGGCGCGGGCAACCTAAGCGGCTCCGAGCTTATCGGATTACGGCCGGGCGATGGTGATTGACGGCGACGTCCAGCTTTCCAGATCAGCCGGGTTGGAATCATCTCCCAGCGCCTTCAAGACGGTCAACTTCACGATATACGTCCCATTCGGCACCACATTCACCTTATTGCCGTTGACCGTGCCGCCGTCCCACGGGAAGTCGAAGAACCCGGTGCTCGAACTGTTTCGCGGCAGGTAAGGCTCCTGGCCGGCGAAGTGCCAATCCCGGCCGGTATTCGCATCGAACACTTCCAGCTTCATCCAGCGGGCCTGATGATCGAAGTGCACGAGGAAATGCGGAATATCGCCTCCGGTCATGGTAAACGTCGCACCGTTCTGTTGGTTGTGGAATGATCCGCCCGACAGTTGCGCCAGCCAGGGAAATCCGTAAGGAGTAGGAGCAAGGACCTGGATCGACTGATAGTTGCCTTTCAGTCCGGCATAGGGCACAGAGATCGCCTCTCCACCGTTGCCTGGCGAGACCACGATATAGCCGCCGAAGAGGCTGTCGTCGGGGAGCCCGGGATTCGCGGTAATGGTTACGCCCACGGTCGCCGACGATCCGGCCCGCACGGTCACGCTGGACGCGCTGAATGTAACCGTGGCGAAGCCGGTGGTAAAGCCGGGCACGAACGGGTTCGGGCCGGTTGACAAAGCGGGCGCCGCCGCCAGCTGGTACGTCACCGCCGTCCCGCCCTGGTTGCTGATCGTCAGATTCTGCGTGACCGGGAGGCCGGCCGGGTTATCGCCCAGAGACAACTTGCCGGGCGAGACGCGCGTGGTATTCAAGATGGATTTGTCGATGTGCAACATGCCCGCGCCTTGCCGGTGGACGTTATCCAGGAATCCCAGCGCCGGGTTGCCCCACCAAAGGGCCGGCTCGGCGCCGTTTTGCAGGATGTCGCGCACGGCCTGGGAAGGCGTATGCGGGGACGCTTGCAGCAGCAGCGCGGCGGCTCCGGCCACGTGGGGCGAGGACATCGAAGTGCCGCTCAGGTTGGCATAACTCCCCAACGCCAACGGGTACGTCGACCGAATATAACCGCCGGGCGCCCCAATGTCGGGCTTGACGACCAGGTCGGGTGAAAGACCGTAAGAGCTGAACGACGAGATCAGCCCGCCAGTCGCGTTCGGAAGGCTCACGGCATCGCTCGTCCAGGTGAGGGTGGTGGTTCCACCCGCAATCAGAGCGTTGAGTGTCGCCCCGTCGGCGGCACTGATGGACACGACCGGAATGGCGATCGGAGGCGCACCGGCAACCGTAGGCGAAATGATGCCGGCGGCGTTGTTGTACAGCACGACGCCGATTGCGCCCGCGCTCATCGCGTTGAAGGCCTTGATATAGAAGGAGCACGTGCCGCGGCGGATCAGCGCGATCTTTCCCGACACGCCGCTCAGCGGTAAATTGCAGGCGTCCGCCGCCGTGGTTGTGGTGCCGGTTCTCGCCAACGGGAATGTGCCTGCCAGCGGCGCCGCGGGCGCGCCGGTCGCCGAGATGTAACCGATGGGCGCGTTATTCGGAGAAACCGTGAAGGAGGCCAGGTTCAAGTGGGTGTTGTCGAACGAGGCCACGCCGATCACCTTGCTGCCGAGGCCGGGGGCGCTGGCGGCCCAGATTCCGCTCGTGCCATCATTGCCGATCGACGCCACCACCACCACGCCTTTGTTGACCAGGCGCGTGCCGGCCATCGCCGTCGGCCACTGGGGCCAGCCAAACGATGCGCCAATACTCATGTTGACGACCTGCATGCCGTCGCTAAGCGCGCGTTCCATCGCCGCGATCATGATGTCGTCGGCCGTGGAACCGGCGCACCCGAACACGCGGTACGCACCGAAGCTGACTCGGGGGGCTACGCCTTTCACCAGGCCATTGGCCCCGACGATGCCGGCCACGTGCGTGCCGTGTCCGGCGCAATCGAGGGGATCCGGGTCCGGCACAGGGACAGGATTCGTGCCGGCGTCATAGGCGTCTCCCACGAAATCCCAGCCGCTGATCACGCGTCCGGTCGGAAAAGGCCCGGGCCCGCCGAGATCCGGATGATTGTAGTCAATCCCGGTATCGATGATCCCCACCTTCACGCCGGCCCCCGAAAGCCCGAGCGAGTTCTGTGCGATGTCGGCCCCGGTCATGGCAAGCGCCGTGATCAGGTTCGGATCGCTAACGGTCTGCACCGGAGGGAGCGAATAAACCCCTACCGGGTAGACGGCGGCGACTCCCGGAATCCGCGACAGTTTGGAAATCTGGGAAGGATCAATCTGAATCGACAAACCGTTCCACAAGGTATCGAATGCATACCGTTCTGAAAACGCCAGTCCGGCTGCGCGCGCAGCCGCGCGAAAGTTCGCCTTTTCCTGGCGCACGGTAGCCGCCGGCGTCCCATCGGCGACCGGAGCGCTGTTCAGTTCGACGAACCAGAGGGTGCCGGTTTCGTTTACCGCTACGCCGCTGCCGGCCGAAGGGGGCGGGACCAAAGGCTGTACGGGGACAACCTGCGCTTCGATCCCGATGGCAAGGAGGAAAGAGATTGCCGCGGCGACAAGCGCCGCCGAAGCTCTCCGCAACTGTTGCATGGATTGTGCTCGCTTCCCAGAAGAACTACAGCCGCCGGGGCACGACGGCCCCAGGATGTAATCTTCCTCTAAAAAAGACCTGAAACTCTTTCATTAGTAATGCAGCGACCGGAAGAATGCAAGGGCCGCCCCGCCGTGGCTCATTCACGCGAGATGCGCTAGAGTATCGCAGAGGAGATTTCATGCCCTTCTGTACCAAATGCGGCGCATCGGTCGCGGGCGCGTTTTGTGGCCAATGCGGGACTCCCGTCAGCGCGGGATCCGGCCAGGCCGCACCTCCTCCGGCGGTTTCGCCGGCGGGGCTGCCTTCAGCACCTGCTGCCCGGAAGACAAGCCCGCTGGTGTGGGTGCTGGTCGCCGTCCTCGGAGTGATTCTTCTGGGCGGACTGGCGATCGGCGGCCTGACACTCTTCGTGGTTCACAAGGCGCGCGAGGCCGGGATCTCGACGGATCTCTGGCGGCGCAATCCGGCTGCGGCCACGGCGCGCGCCCTCGCCATCGCCAATCCCGATATTGAGATTGTCAGCGAGGACGATGGCGCCGGAACGGTCGTGGTGCGCGACCGCAAGACGGGAAAGACGAGTACGTGGAACCTGGACCAGGCGCGGCGCGGCCGCATCAGCATTACGGCCGAAGGTGAAGACGGCAAGGATGCCACGGTGGAAATCGGCGGCGGCTCCGCGCGCCGGCTGCCGGCGTGGGTGCCGGATTATCCGGGGGCCGAGGGCCGGGG
>DATGII010000040.1:0-38080 GCA_035295805.1 Bryobacteraceae bacterium
CATCGATGCGAGCGGCTTCACGGTGATGCCGGGCTTCATTGACGATCATCGGCATCTGATCGGCCGCGCCGAGAATTTTTTCGCGGGCCGGGCGAATAAGGAAATGATGGAGCTTCTGGAATCGGGTGTCACCACGGTGCAATCCGGAGGCGATCCGTTCCCGGCAATTGTTCAACTGAAGCAAAAGATCGAGACCGGGGAAATCAAGGGGCCGCGGATCGTCGCGCCGGGCCCGCTGAATTTCAATAAGTACCAAACAACCGAAGAACTACGCGCTGCTATCGATGAGGAGATCCAGGCGGGAGCGGAGTCGCTGGGCGAGATCCACTTCCCTGAGGCGACGTTCCCCGCCGGACCGAGCGAAAAAGAAACGGCTTTCCTGAAGGCTGCAATCGAGGAAGGGAAGAAGCACGGCGTTCCGGTCCAAGTGCATGCTGTGAGCCCGCCCGCGCTGGTGGCTGCGGTGCGCGACGGTGCGTCGCAGTTGATACACACGCCGCACTTTGGATGGCTGACGGACGAGGAGGCCCGAATGGTGAAGGATGCAGGCGCTTTAGTGTCGTCCTGCACGGGATTCGGCGCGCCCGTGTTCAACGTGTTCAATCACGATAATGTCCCGACGTTCCGCGACGGCAAGCCGTGGCCGAGCGGCATAATCGATGGTCAGGGGCGCGGACGGGAGGCTGGCCTCAAGCCTGTAAATGGCCGCACCTTGTTCGACAACGGTGTGGTGTACGGCTATTGCACGGATACGACGTACCAGGCAACCGCAGCCCTGGCGCACGAGTTGAAGGTACTCAACCTCATGTTCTCGCCAATCGATCTGGTCAAGATCATGGGCCCTAACTCGGCGGCTGTGATCGGCAAGAGCAAAGATATCGGCACGCTAGAGCCGGGCAAGCTGGCGGATATGGTGGTGCTGACGGGCAATCCGCTGGACGGCTATTGGAACCTGCTGACTGACGTGATGACGATCAAAGGCGGGCTGGTGCTGGTAGACAAGCGCTCGCAGTTGCACACGGTAAAAGTCCTATAGGCTGAATAGGTTTTTGTATCGGAAGCTCTGCGACCTCTGCTGCGACTCCTTGACCCGACTTCGGTACACTGTGAGCGGTGAGTCCGGAGGACCGCAAGCAACTGGAGGCGATCACCAGCGCGCTGGCGCGCATGGTGCGCCGGCAGGCGGAGGTGGAGCAACGACTCGCGCGCCTGGAATCGGCCCTCAATGTTGCTCCGCATGCGACGCAATCCGAGTCAGGCCCGGCGGTTGCGCCGCCACCACCTGCGTCTGACATGACGCCGCCCCGCGCCGAGCCGCGGTCTCGGCAAATTGAGACTGCCTTTGGACTGACCTGGATCAGCCGCATCGGAGTGATCACGGTGGTTCTGGCGCTGGCGTTCTTCTTTGAATACGCTTTCGAAAATCACTGGATTACGGAGTGGGGGCGGGTTGCGCTGGGGCTGGGGTGCGGCGCGGCGTCGCTGTTTTTCGGCGAGCGGCTGTGGGGCGGCGGGCAACGCACATTTGCACAGGCGCTAACTGCGGCCGGAATTGCGTTCCTGTATCTCTCGTTCTGGGCGGCTTTTGCGCTGTATCACTTGATCGGACAGCCAGTTGATTTCGGATTGATGCTGTTGACAACCGGCGCCGCCGGGGCGCTGGCGCTCCGTTATGACGGGCCGGCTATCGCGGTGCTGGCACTGGCCGGAGGCTACGTCACGCCGCTGCTACTCGCGAGCGAGCGCGATCGCTGGTTTGTTCTCTCTTACGCGCTGCTGTTGAACGCCGGCGCCGCGGTCGCGGCGCGGAGCCGCGGCTGGCGCTGGCTCGAAGCGGAGGCACTGGCGGGCGCGGCAATTCTTTATGCGACTGAGATGCAGTTTCCGCCGTCCGCCGCGAATCGTTGGCTTTTCACACTCTTTATCGGCCTCTATTACGGCCAGTTCGCAAGCGCGCCGCTGCTGGCAGCGGTTATCGCGGCGCAGGTCCTGGGAAGCATGGCACTGGCGCAAGTTTGGGCGCCGGCGGCCGGAGCGGTGAGCTTGCTTGTGCTGACGGTGTTAGCGGGGTTAGGCATGGCAGACCGGCGCGGCTGGGCGGCGGCGGTTCCCGCCTCGTTCGCGGGCTTCTGGCTGGGGTATGCGGTTTGGCGCGGGATCGCCTCACCGCCGGTCGCCGTGGTCGCTCCGATCATCTGGCTGACAGCTGGGTTCGCGGCGTTCCTCGGTTGGGCTATGTGGCGCGCCGGATACCGGCAACAAATGCTACGGACGGCGGATCTGGTGATCGTGGCCCTCAATCCTGCGTTCTACTTTGGCGCAGGCTACGCTCTGCTGGAAGCCACATATGGAGCGTATGAGGGGCTGTTTGCGGTGGCGGTGGCTTTGGCCGCCGCAGCGGCGGCGCGCCTGCTCTGGAACCATGATTCGCGAGGGGCGCTGCTGGCTGGTGGAATCGCGTGGGCGTTGCTGGTCTTGGCCGCGCCGATTCAGTTCGCCGGTTACCGGGTGACGCTCGCGTGGGCGCTGGAGGGGGCGGCGATTGCGTGGATCGGAATCCGCTTGCGGGAATCGCGCGCGCTCTACGGGGCGGCGGCCGTTTTCATTATGGTGCTGTTACGGCTGGCGCTGGTGGACGCCGGGACGTATTCGAGCCCGAGCGCCTATCACGAACTGGCGAACGCGCGGTTCCTGGTGTTTCTGGTGTCGGCTTTGAGCCTGTGGGCGGCGGCCTGGTGGGCGCGTCAGGAAACGCGCTTCGCAGTGCCGGACTATCTCGGCGGTCATGGGGTGCTGCTGTGGGGCCTCGGGCTGGAAGCGGTGGGATGGGCCGAGCGGACGGCGGCTCCCGACAATCTGCGGAGCGTTGTGAGCACGTCCATTTCGGTGCTGGTGGCGGCTTATGCGGTGGTGCTGGTGGCGGTGGGAGTTTATCTGCGCCACGCGCCGACGCGCGTACTAGGCGCCGCGCTGATCGGTTTCGTGGTGGCGAAGCTTTATCTATATGATGTCTGGCTGCTCAGCCAGTTCTATCGCATGGCTGCGTTCGCGATTCTGGGTGTGCTGCTGTTGCTGATGTCGTACTTCTATTCGCGGTTCCGGCGTTCAGTGGAGAGCTTGTGGCGCCCGTGAGCGGGCGAGGGCGGGCGGGGTACAATGCGGGTTCATGAAACCGGCCACCGAAACACGCATTCGCGTGCGCTACGCCGAAACCGATCAAATGGGCGTGGTGTATTACGCCAATTACCTGGTGTGGATGGAAGTGGGGCGCGTGGAACTCTGTAGGACCTGCGGGTTCAATTATCGCGACATGGAACGCGAGGATGGAATCCTGATGGCAGTGGCGGAAGCGAACTGCCGGTACGCGGCGGCGGCGCGTTTCGATGATGAAGTAGTGATACGAACGTGGATCGAAGACGCGAATCCGCGCATCGTCACGTTTGCGTATGAAATGTGCGCGGCGGCCGACGGGCGCAAGCTGGCATCGGGATACACGAAGCATTTTCTGGTGGACCGGGAATTCCGGCGGACGCGGCTGCCGGAAAAGTATTTCAAGATGTTCGGGCTGTAGGGGGATCATGCGATCGCAAATTGTCACGGCGTTAGTGTTTGCAGCGTTGGGTTATGCGGCTGATCGGGATTCGTGCGCGGGGGCGCGCGATCTGCGGCTGATCAACGGGCGGATCGCGACAATGGACGGCGCGAATCACGTGGTTTCGGAGGTGGTGATCCAGGACGGACGATTTGCGTATGTCGGCAAGACCGCGGGGATGAAGCTCGATCCGTGTACCAGAGTGATCAACCTGGGCGGGCGCACGGCGGTACCGGGGCTCATCGATAATCACAATCACATTGTGCTGCTGGGCATGCGGCCGGGGCACGACATCCGGGTCGAGACCGCGGCTTCCATCGGCGAGGTGCAGGCGCTGCTCAAAGCCCGCGCGCAAGAGGTTGGCGCAGGTGCGTGGATCACCACGCTGGGCGATTGGAACATTAAACAATTCGCGGAGAAGCGGCTGCCGACGCTGGCGGAACTGGATGCGGCGCTGCCCCGCAATCCGTATCTGATGAACGGCGGCGGGGGCACGGTCACCAACAGCCAGGGGAAAACGTTTTTTGAAAGCAAGGGCATCGTGGTGGGCCCGGAGGGAGTCATCGCCAACCAGGCATTCCTACAGGCATTGAATGCGCTGCGCGCGATGCAGACCTTCGACGATATGAAACAGGGAACGCTGGACGCGATGGCCTATCTGGACAGCGTGGGTCTGACGACCAGCGTGGATATGGGCGCGTTCGCGCTTCCCGGGTCGCCGGATCTCGACGACGCGGCGGCGGCAGATACCGTCGAAAGCCTGAATCCCTGGACGATGTACGACGCGTTCCTGGCTCTACACCGCGAGGGCAAGCTGACGCATCGGCTGCGAATTTTCTTTCTCACGCAGGATACGCGCCCGGATGTGCCCTTGTTGCGCCAGCGGCTGCTGAATAATTTCCCCGATTTCGGCGACAACATGATGAAGATCTCGGGCATCGGCGAGTTCGCGGCAGCGTGGCGGTTTCAGGGCGGCGCCACGCCTACTAATTACGAAACGGCTTTGCAGTTGATCGCGAAGCAGGGCTGGGCCTTTCAGCAACACACGCTGTCGCTCAACGAGGACCGGTTCACCGCCGAGACGTTCGAAAAGGTGAATGCCGTCACGCCGATCGCGAACCTGCACTGGTCGATTGCGCACGTGCCGCGAATCGATCGCCCGACACTGGACCGGCTGAAAGCGATCGGCGCAGGCGTGGCGCTGCACGGCTGGCTGTATCTGGGCGGAACCCCGCAAAACGGGGGTCCGCCGTACCGCACTATACTCGACAGCGGCGTGCATGCGGGCGCAGGCTCGGATGCAGCCGCGGTCTCGGTGTTCGATCCGTGGCTGGAAATCTATTACATGGTGACTGGCAAGAACTCAGCCGGCGAGTTGATTAATCCGGGGCAGCAGATCACGCGCACGGAGGCTTTGCGGCTTTACACGGCGGAGAACGGCTGGTATACGCACGAAGAGGACCAGTTGGGAACCATCGAGGCCGGGAAACTGGGCGATCTGGTGGTGCTGAGCGATGATTTCTTCGATGCCGGGAAAGTCCCGGACGAAGGAATTAAGAAACTGCGGTCGGTGCTGACCGTGGTAGGCGGCCGTGTGGTGCACAACGAATTGCGGTAAAGGTTAACGTTCCCCCTGTTCTATGCTGGAAGGCATGGACCGGGCGCGGGGAATCGACGAGAAGGAAGCGAACTGGATCACGAAACAAGTCTACCGGGCGTTGAAGAAGCGAATGGGACGCATCCCGAGGAGCAAGACTCTGGCCGCTCATCACACGCCCACACTGCTGGCTTCCAGTTGGATGGACGCGGGGTGCGCGCGGGCGCGAACGGTTTCGCCGATTCTGAAGGAGTTGGCGCAGTTGAAGGTGGCCGCCATGGTCGGGTGCCCGTTTTGACTCGATCTGCATTCTGCCGTGGGCAGAAAAGCGGGCATTACCGAATCGCAGCTCCGCGACCTGGCCTGTTTCGAGCGCAGCCCGGCGTTTGATGCGAATCAGCGGCTCGTGCTCCGGTTGGCGGCTGCGCTCACGCGAACCCCGGCCGCGGTGGATGACGCATTGTTTTCAGAACTGCGCGCGGCATTCAGCGAAGCGCAAGTGACGGAACTGGTGACTGCCATCGGGTGGGAGAACTATCGCGCGCGGTTCAACCGGGCTTTTGCGATTGCGTCGGAGGGGTTTTCGCAAGGAGCATACTGTCCGCTGCCCGAAACGGCGGCAACGCCGGAAGGCCGCTGATCGTGCCAAAGCGCACTGGACCGTATCAAAGTGCACTAAAGCGGCTCGGGTGCAGCCCTGACTAACCTTCTGCAGGCTTGTTCGCCCTTTCCATCGCTCGTAGGATCGGAAGCAATGGGGTTCGAGCGCATGGCCGCGAAACACATGGATCAAAACGACGAGACCCGGGCCTATCTGTTTTTTGTGTTGGAACATGAAGAAAACTGCTTGGCGGAAAATTGCCCGCTATGCGAAGTGGCACAGGGCATCTACGATTTGATCCGATCCCGGTCGCTGACCCCGAAATGGCCGGCGATGTACCCGTGGGATGAGCCGACGACGGTGCAGTAGAACGGCCAGCCGAAGGCGCGGCTCTTCCGTTCCACCACGGATGCGCTTTGGTGGTCCGATTACGTAGGTAGCCGGAGATCGGCACGTTGAATCCGGCTCTGCCGGCTTCGGCCCGGTCTCGCCAGGAACACACTTTCTACTCACCAATGACGGGATTGTTGGGGCCGCCGTGTTGCGCGGTAATAAGAGGGTAATCCGCACCACTCCTCTGCTTCTGGTCCAGGAATCGACCGTATCCCTGCTTTTACCGGTGCAACACATCATAAGGAGTAATTCGTAATGTCCCTAAAGCTCGTAATCGGCCGTTGCGCCCTTCTGTTTAGCTCTACGGCTCTTCTTCTGCAAGCAACGGGAACATCCAATACATGCGATCTGAACGGCGATGGAGTCGTCAACGCGATCGATGTTCAGCTGTTGGTGAATATGGAGCTCGGCGCGACTTCGTGCAGCGCGAATGTAGGAGACGTTTTGGGATGCAGCGACGCAGCCCGCCAGGTGATCATCAAATCTGCGCTAGGCCAGGGATGTCATTTCAACTACTTGAATTGGACGGCGAGTCCTTCGCCGGGCGTGATCGGGTACAACATCTATCGCGGCACGTCGCCGGGAGGCGAGTCGGCAGCTCCGTTAAACACCGGCGGGCCCGTGAATGGTCTCAGCTTCGCGGACGTGAACACGGTGAGTGGAACGACCTACTACTACACAATTACCGCCACCGATGGAATGAACGAGAGCGCTGCCTCGGAAGAGATCTCGACAACTGCACAATAGGGCGGTTGGGGGCGGCCGGCGACGAGAGTGCAGTCCGGCGATTTGGTAGCTATGTCTCCGGACCGGACACTCCAACGGCTGGCCACCTTCGTGGATGGGCCTGGAAATGGATCTGCAGCGGCGAGGCGACAGTAAGGGATAATATAGAGTTTCATTCCTTTTTAGCCGATAATCCCGTTGGAGGAGTATTTATGCCGGTCTGGACAGGTTTCCTTCCCGCTGAGCGACTATCCCACAACGAGATTCTCGAGCAAGCCATAGGAATAGCATCTTCTCCGGTTTTGACCGCGATGTTGGACGCCTCGCCCGGAATGGTGGCTTTGCTCAACACGCAGCGGCAAATCGTATTCTGCAATGAAGCCTGCGCCGTCGCCGGTCGTCTGACCAGTAAGAGCGAGGCTGTTGGGATGCGTCCCGGAGAACTCTTACATTGCGTCCACTCGACCGACCTTCCAGGCGGTTGCGGTACGAGCGAGTCCTGCCGTGAGTGCGGCCTCGCTCAGGCGGTGGTCGCCGGTCAGCGAGGACGCGCCAACTGGGGCGAGTGCCTATTGGAGTGCGGAGATCGCAATGGAGAAATCGCGACCGAATACGCGGTCAAGGTGCTGCCCCTCCCCGACCTGGGCGGCGGATGGCTATGCTATTCCCTTACGGACGTCAGTAACGAAAAGAGGCGGCACGCTCTAGAGCGAGTCTTCTTTCATGACATTCTAAATCTTGCTGGCGCTGTTGAGGGTGTTGCCGGTGTATTGGTCGGCGAAGGGTTATCGCCGGATGAGCGCGCGGACCTCCTTGGAATGGTTCTGGTCTCCTCGCGCGCGCTGGTAGGGGAGATCCGCAGCCAATCCGCCTTGCTCGCGGCCGAAAGGCGAGAACTTGCGGTTAGCCGAACCGAATGCAATTCCATGGAGTCCCTACAGAATGCCTCCGCTTGTTGCCAGGCATTCGGGCTTACCGAGAACAAACAAGTAGTGATTCTGCCCGCAACGGTATCGGTCGATTTTCGGACTGACGCCGCACTTCTCGGCCGCGTTCTGGTAAATCTGCTTAAGAATGCGCTGGAAGCTTCTCACGCGGGAATGTCCGTCACGGCCACCTGCGCCACGCCCGCTGAGAACCGGATCCGGTTCTCAATTCACAATGAATCTGTCATGCCGGAGCACGTGTGCGCCCACGTCTTCCAACGCTCTTTTACCACCAAGGGCTCCGGCCGTGGTCTTGGTACCTATAGTGTCAAGCTACTGACCGAGAGTTACCTGGGGGGCTCTGCCTGGTTCGATTCCGCTGAGGGTGCCGGTACTACCTTCCATGTCGAATTTGACCGGTAAAGAGCGAAGCATCCGACCCGGAACTGCACGTCCAGGCTTTGGGCTCCGAAGGTGGGAGTGCTGGACGGTCCACTGCCCGATGCGTCTGCTTAACCCTAGATGGAAAGATCGAGGCCTTCAGAACACTGCCCGATCCGCGACCCCGTGCAGGAAATCCGGAATCCCCAACATTTCGAGCAGACGTTTCCATGCACCGTGTGCCGGCCTTTGAAGGCGATCGTTTTCGTTATCCCGTCCTTCGCTAGACCTTGGGTGGCGGAGATGCACTCGTGGGTGGTTGACAGGAAACTGACCCCCTCGGTACCTACGAAACTGTAAGCCCGCGCAAAGCTGTGTTTTGTCGTAAAGCGAGGTGGGCATACCTCAAGGCATACCGGTGAAAAGACCGATTCCGCCCACTAAATCGTTCGTGGAGCCGGCGGAGGGATTTGAACCCCCGACCCTCTGATTACAAATCAGATGCTCTACCAACTGAGCTACGCCGGCGCGGGAAACGAAACGACTGTCCCCATCATAACAGCAGGTCAGCGCGGCGGCGGTTCTGGGGCGCGGCGGGGGCCGGCGCCGCGGCGCGGACCCGGTGGGGGCGGCACGGGCTGCGGATTGTAGTGATCCGCAAGTTGATCCGGATGAAAGCCGTACGTGGAAGCCGAAGGGTCGAGCGGCAGCATGGCGGCCTGCCATTCTTCATAGTCCTGAGCCAGGCGCTGGTAGACGTCGGGCTGGCGATCCTTTAAATTGGCGCGTTCCAGCGGATCGTCGACGACATTGAAGAGGAAGGAATTGTCGTTGATCTTCAGGTACTTCATATCGCCATCACGCACGGCCTGCTGCGCATTCAGACGATAACGCCAGTAGACGCGGCGGGCCATCGGTGGGGCGCTCCCGGTCAGGATCGGCATCAGGTTGATGCCGTCGGAGGGATACGCCGGATCGGGCTGCGTGCCCGCAGCGACGGTCAGAGTCGGCAGCCAGTCCATCCCCATGGCGACCTGCTGCGTCGTGCTGTGGGGCTTGATATGGCCCGGCCAGCGGACCAACGCGGGAATGCGCAATCCGCCTTCGAGGAGCTCGGTTTTTTTGCCGGTGAAGGGCCAGGTATCGGAGAAGCGTTCGCCGCCGTTATCGCTGGTGAATACGACGATGGTGTTGCGCGCGGCGCCGGCTGCGTCGAGCGCTTTCAAGATGCGGCCGACTTGCAAATCCATTTCGCCCACCATACGCGCGTAGATTTTCAGGGTTCCGGAATCAAAGGCGCCGAGATTGGTGAGCTTCTGCGCGGCGGCCTGGTCGTCCGGGCCTTCCCAGGGCCAGTGGGGCGCGTTAAAATGCAGGCTCACGAAAAACGGCTTGCGCTCTTTCACATAGGCCTCGATGGATTTGATGGCCTGCGCGGCGAGGAGATCGGTCAGGTAGCCGGTCTGGTGAATCTTGACGTCGTCATCCCAAAGGTCGTCGGTATCGGTGTTGGCGCCGCCGGCCTTGTGCGTGAAATAATCGAGCGCGCCGCCGCGGAATCCCCAGAAATGATCGTAGCCGCTTTGGAGCGGACCGTATTCGGGCAGCGGGCCGAGGTGCCACTTGCCAATGAGAGTGGTACCGTAGCCGGCCTTCTTCAGAATTGAAGCGATCGTGGGATGCCCGGGCGGCACACCGACGTTTCGTCCTGTAAGCGGCTCTTCCAGTCCGACCGGCAGGCGGTATTGGTATCGGCCCGTGATGATCGCCACGCGGCTGGCGGTGCACACCGCCGAATTGGCATAGGCTTGCAAAAACTTGACGCCTTCGGCCGCCAGCCGGTCAATGTTGGGAGTGGTGTAATCGGGACGGCCGTAACAGGAGAGGTCGGCGTAGCCGAAATCGTCGGCGAGGATGAACAGGATATTGGGCTGGGAGGCGGGAGCGCGAGCTGCTTTCGACTGCGCCAGCAGCGCCAGGGGAGTGGCTACGGTAGTCGCGAGCACCTGGCGGCGGGTGGTCCGGCGTGTATGTTTCAATCCTGGCTCCTCTTTCATTCAATATAGAACGGTTAGCGGCGCGGGTTGCAGTCGCATACTATAAGAGAAAGAGGTGCTTTGATGCACAGATTAGGTTTGGGCCTGCTGAGCGCCGCCTCATTGTTTGCCCAAGGGCCGGCGCTGGTGGAGCGCGTTGGGACGACCGGATTCATCCAACTCCCGGCCGACAGCTTTACCAAACTATCAGCGCGGCAACAGACTCTCGGGTATTGGCTGGCGCAGGCCTCGATTGCTATCGATCCCATCATTTATGACCAGGATTCGAATTGGGGGCTCCGCCAGAAACGGCTCCTGGAAGGGATCGTGTCGGGAGCCGCGCCGGCGCAGGGGCACATCGTGGCGTTCACGAAGCTGTTTTGGGCCAACCGTGGCAATCACCAGGACCAGACGGCGCAGAAGTTTCTGCCGGAATTCACATTCGATGAATTCAGAGACGCGGCAATCGCCGCGTTTCGGAAGGGGGCCTACAAAAAGGGCGCCTACGGCCTGGCGGGTATCGGGACGGAAGCCGAGTTGGTGCGCGAACTCGAAGCGCTGCGGCCGTCGCTGTTCGATCCAAATTTCGAACCGCTCATCACGGCCAAGAGCCCGCGCGGGAATCAGGACATCCTCCAGGCGAGCGCGAATAATTTTTATAAAGGAGTGACTCTAGCCGATCTTGCCAATTTCCACGATGCTCATCCGCTCAATTCACGCCTGGTGAAGGACGCCGCGGGCAAGCTGGTGGAAGAGGTGTATCGGGCGGGGACTCCGGATGGAAAGATTCCGCCGGGGCGGTATGCGATATTTCTGAAAAACGCGATCGGCTATCTGGAAAAAGCGCGCGCCTATGCCGAGCCCGGGCAGGACGCCGTGATCGACGCCTTGATTCGCTACTACCAGACCGGCGATCCCGCGGAGTGGCTGCGCTTCGGAGCGGTTTGGGTGGGCAACAATCCGCCGGTAGATTTTGCCAATGGATTTATAGAGGTCTACCGGGATGCCCGCGCCGCCAAAGGCACCTCCCAGAGCTTCGTCTCCATCACCGATGAGCAGATGAATCATCTGATGGTCACGCTCGCTGCGAACGCGCAGTATTTCGAAGATCGCGCACCGTGGCTGCCGCAGTATAAGAAACAAGGCGTGAAGCCTCCGCTCGCCAAAGCGGTAGAAACCGTGGTCGAGACCGGCGATTTTCACGCCAACACAGTCGGCGACAACCTGCCGAACGAAAATGAAATCCGCGAAAAATATGGAACCAAGAGCTTTCTATTCACCGGCAGTTCGCGCGCCATCCGGCGGGCTTCCGGGTTCGGTTCCTTGGAGGAGTTCGCGGCCACTCCGGAGGAAATCGCGATCGGGAGAAAGTACGGGGATGAAGCGTCTGACATGATGACGGCCCTGCACGAAATTATCGGCCACGGCTCCGGCAAGCTGAATCCGAAATTCCAGGGGGGCACCGAATCCATGCTGAAAGAATACTATTCAGCGATGGAGGAAGCGCGCGCGGACCTGATGGCGCTCTGGAATATTACCGATCCCAAGCTGCAGCAGCTCGGACTCGTATCGAGTCCGGACGTGGCGAAAGCGATGTATTATGCCGCCGTCCGGGTTGGGCTAACACAGTTGCAGCGAATTCCCCGCGGGGACACGATTGAGGAAGATCACCAGCGCAATCGGCAGCTGATTGTGAATTACATCATGGACAAGACCGGTGCGATTCAGAAGGTGGAGCGCAACGGGAAAGCCTATCTGCTGTTGAAGGACTTCGGCAAGATGCATCAGGGCGTGGGCATGCTGCTGGCCGAACTGATGCGCTGCAAGGCGGAAGGCGACTACGCGGCGCTTAAGGGCCTGATCGACAAGTACGGGGTGCACTTTGACCCGGCGCTGCGCGACCAGGTGGTAGCGCGTTACAAGAAGCTGGATATCCCGGCGTACTGGGCGGGTATTAATGCAGATCTGACGGCGCGCCTCGATAGCAGCGGCAAGGTGTCCGCGGTGGCGCTTTCTTATCCGCGTGATTACGTCAGGCAGCAACTCGGATATGCGGCCATGTACGCGGTAAAATAGCCGGTGTTCTATGGCTGCGCGGCTCCATCCGGCTCCTTCGCGGACCGAGGAGATTGTGGATCTCCGGCGGTTATCGGCGCGCCATCTCGAGCCGCTGCTGGGCGAAGAGATCGAAACGTGGCGGGCGGAACTGGAGTGGGACTTCGAAAAATCCGCTGACTTGGTGCGCCGCTTCATGGACCTGCGGGCCTTGAACGGCAGCGCCCTGATCGAGGGCGGCGAGATCACCGGCTATGTCTATTACGTGCTGGAAGACAACAAGGGGTTGATCGGCGATCTGTATGTGCGCCGCGCGGTGCGCACGACCGAGCGGGAGAACCGGCTGCTCGATTCGGTGCTGGAGACCATCATGCTCACGCCTCAGATCGAGCGAATTGAGTGCCAGTTGCTCATGATTCAGCCGGTCGCGGCCCATCTGCTGCCGCGGCCCCAGTACTTGAACGTATACGAGCGCAATTTTATGCGGCTCGATTTAAAACAGGCGGTTCTGCGGGAAGGCAGGCCGCGGCTTCATGCCTACCTGGAAAAATGGTCAGACTCGTACCAGGAGGCTACCGCTCAACTGATTGCGAGTGCTTATACCGGACACGTCGACGGACAGATCAACGACCAGTATCGCAGCGTGGCGGGAGCGCGCCGTTTCCTTTACAACATCGTGCAATATCCGGGCTGCGGGGTGTTTTACCGGCCGGCATCATACGCTGCGTTCACCGGCAATGGGACCTCCAGAGCAGATCTCTGCGGCGTTTCGCTGGCCAGCATCGTGGCGGCGAACTGCGGACACATCACGCAAATCTGCGGGTCTCCGGAAACACGGGGCGCCGGTATCGGCTACCAACTGCTGCGGCAATCGCTGCTCAAGCTGCGGGAAGCCGAATGCCGTTCCGCCAGCCTGACGGTGACGGCGTGCAATCGCGAAGCGGTTTCGCTTTATGAACGCGTCGGTTTTGAGACGGTGCGCCGGTTTTCTGCCTGTGTTTGGGAAGGGTTCTAAGGCAAGATCCGCCGCAGCCGGCAGAATCCACGTCAGGGGAGTTCGGAAGGAGTCTCGGTCTGTGGCGGCTCCGGTTCGCCGTGCTCGGCCTGCACGCTAGAGACGCTGCGCACAACCGGTGGCGGGGCGGACTCGGGTCCGCGCAGAACCACTTCGCATTCACAGCAATCGCTGCAGCGGAGGCATTTCTCGCATATGTGATTGCCGCAAACATCCTTCGTACAGCGGGCACATATGTGCGTGGCCGCTTCCCCGCAGATGCTACAGACGAATGGCATAGGTTCCGCTTACTTCTTGGCTTCTCCCTTGCGCGTCGGCGCCGCGGCGCGGCTGGCGGCTGGCGGCGGTTGCGTGGCCAGAATGCCGCGGCAGCGCTGCGCTTCCTGGTCCATCACCGCGCATTCCTGTTCCCGCTGCGTGGCCAGATTCACGATATAGGTCTGAAACCGGTTCCGATTCGCTCCGTTCTCGGCGGCGAGCGCCGCGAGCTGCTGGGCCAAGGCGGGATCCTGATAGCGCCGAATTCCGTTCTCGAGCGACGCCAGCATGTCCTCCAAACCCGCGATCCGAAAGTAGAGTTCAAGACACGCGGAAAGCTTCTCGGGATTTTGTTCCAAGGCCTTGGCTCCGTCGGCCATGGCGCGGGCCTGGTCTCTGCTGGATTGCAGCTGGGAGCCGTAGGTTTCCGAGGCGCCTTTGGCCACCCACGATTTCGCGTCGACCTGCTGCAGCAAAGGCTGCAGGCGCGTAGCGTGCGCGCTCATCTCCTCGAGCACCGCGCGAATGTCCCAGTCGGGTACGAGCCCGGCTTGCGGAGGAGGCGGAGCCTGCGCCTGGAGCGTCGCGGTGAATGAAACCCAAAGGAGACTTCCAAGCGCCCAACGCATGCTCTTTTCAATCTAGCATGCGACCAGGCGCGGAACTGTCACTTAGTTGCCCGGAGGTGGCGGAGGGGGAGGGGGTGGTGCCGGAGCGGATGGGGCGGGGGGGGCGCCCTTATCGCCGCCTGAGCTACCGGTATTACCTGTGGTCGGTCTTCCTTTATCGGCCGAAGCGCCGGTGCCGCTTCCGGTCGAAGTGCCAGTCGAACTCGTGCCGCTGCCAACGCCGCCCGGGTGCATCACCATGGCGTCATAAACCGCTTGGGCGGCAATGCGGAGTGCTTTCTGTACGGCGCCGCCCTTATCGATCCGCCGCGCGAGCGGCTGGTTTCGGAATACGCGATATGACTCACCGCTCTGCAACTGGATTTCGTTACCCGGCAGCAGCAGATGGCGGACGCCGACGATCCCCTCGTCGACGCTGACCAGCGTGGTGGCGTCTTCGTCCTCCACCACCACGTCAAAAACAGTTCCCCGGACGGAAATGACAGCGGTCTGCGTGGTCACGCGGTTCGGATTTGGACCGTTGCGATGCTGAATAAACACTTTCACACGGCCGATGATGACGTTGAGCAGATCGCTCCAACTACTCGGATTAGTACGGAACTCAACTTGAGAATCCTGAAAGACTTCGAAAGTGCTGCCATCAGACAGCTGGACCTTGGCGTACCCGTCCGGTCCGGTACGAATCAACTGGCGTGGTTGGACCGGGCTGCCTGCGTAAAGTGGGATTTCGGCGCTGTCCTGGAAGATTGAAACACGCCCCTGCATCTCGATAACCCGAGCTGCCGCAGCAGTTTGCGCCCATGCGGAGGCCGCTGACACGACCAGAGCCGCCGCCACCAGCAGCGGACGACCGCGCCCGGGAATACCTGATCGCCGACCCATAAACCTATATCGGATGCGGATGTCTGGAACCCGCCTTCGCCGTGCAGACCATTCAGTCTAGCACCAAAGTTGCGGTGCAAGTTGGGACCCGCGATTAACTTTGGTCACAAATTGCGTGAATTCAGCAGGTTAAATCCGGATTCTGCCGACAGATACGGTAAAATGAGACTCGCGAGTGTGTCGTAAGGAAACATCCCGTTCTGCGCTGCCACTTTTGGTTTTGGCGGCGCTGGCAACCATCTCTGCCAATGGACAGCCTCGGCCGGACTGGCGGAAGGTCGGTTCGTCTGCGGTCGAGTTGATGCTTGCTGCGCCAGCCACCGGCTCGGTCGAGCGGGTCTGGTTCTCCCGCGATGGCGCGGAGTTGTTTGCGCGCACGGCATCGGGCCGAACCTTTTCCACGATTGATTTTGAGACGTGGTCCGCGACGACGGCGATGGCTCCGGCGGCGTTACCGGATGCCCCGGCGGCCCGTCTGCCGGATCCGACATCGCGTGTGGTCGCCAGTGCGGCTGACCCCTCACGCGAGTACGCGTTGGGCGAGCAACTTTCGCGCTCTGAAGATGGCGGACGGTCCTGGAGGAACCTCACGCAATCCAAGTCCACGTCAGTGGTGGGTGGAGGACAACACAGCCTGGCGGTCTCGCCTCGGGATCCCAATCAGCTGGTTTTGGCGAACGATTACGGCGTTTGGCGTTCCCTCGACGGGGGGCTTTCCTGGGCGGGGCTGAACCAGTTCCTGCCCAACCTGCCCGTCCGCCGGATTGTGGCTACACCTACGGGCACCGCCGGGGTCCGGGTCGAGGCGGACACGCTGGGGGTGCTGGAATTGCCTCCCGGCGGAGCCACCTGGTTTCGTGCGGAATCGGGCGGATCGCAGGCCGAAGCCGCGCTCCGGCAGCGCTACTCGGCGGCCCTCGGAGTGGAGATCACAGCAGTCGGTACAGCCGATGACACCGTCTATGCCGGCTCGAGCGACGGCCGGATCTGGGTGTCGTTCGACCGGGGTGGGACGTTCCAGCCGTCGCGGTTTGAAACCGCCGGGCCGGTGGAGCGTATCTATGTCGATGCGGTCGAGCCGCGCGTGGCTCTGGCAGCGCTGAGCGGTCCCGGGGGCCGGGTGCTGCGGACCACGAGCAGCGGAAATATCTGGGACGATTTGAGCACGAACCTGCCCGGCGGGGCGGTGCACGCGGTAACCGCAGATCGCCCGGCGGGGGCGGTGTACGTGGCTACCGATCGCGGTGTGTTCTGGATGCAAACGGATCTGGAAAGCGCCAGTCTGCCTCTGGGCGGCTGGACCGACCTCACCGCCGGTTTGCCGAGCGCCAGCGTGACTGACGTGAAGTTGGACCCGGCGGGCGTGCAGTTGTATATCGCGCTGGATGGCTACGGTGTCTATGCTACGGCGGCGCCGCATCGCCGGCAGAGCTTACGAATCGTGAGCACGGCGGATTTCAGCGCCCGCCCGGCGGCGCCCGGTTCCTTGGTGAGCGTGATCGGCGGGCGCGTGGACTCGGCGCGCGGCGGCGGCTTGGAGTACCCGGTGCTGGCGGTTTCCGACAGCGAGTCGCAACTGCAGGTACCGTTCGAGGCTTCGGGACCGAATGTGTCACTATCGCTGCGGACCAACGGCGGCCTGGTAACGCTGGGTCTGCCGGTCCGGGAGGTTTCACCGGCTATCATTGTCGGGCGCGATGGTACGCCGCTGCTGCTGGACGCCGATACCGGACTACCGTTGGACGCACGGAACGCGGCGCGATCCAATGGCCGCCTTCAGATTCTGGCGACCGGTCTGGGAAAGGTGCGGCCCGAATGGCCCACGGGTTTGGCGGCCCCCGCCGAAAATCCCCCCGTGGTCGCGGCCGAGGTGAAGGTGTTTTTGGACGGAGCGCCGCTACAGGTAACGCGCGCCACGCTGGCGCCGAATTACGTCGGCTTCTATCTGATCGAAGCGCAACTGCCGGTGATTGCCAATCTCGGCACTTCGGAACTGTATATCAGTGCCGGGGGGCAGGAGAGTAATCGCGTGCAGATGGTGCTGGAACCATAGCGTTCTCGACGTTCCGCCCCAGCAGCGGGCGCATCAATGCCATTGCGATCAGCACCAGCGCAAACGTGCAGACGATGGTCGCGCCGGTGGGCAGATCGATCTTGAGCGAAAGATAAACGCCGAGGGCTGAGACCAGCGTGCCCATAGTCCAGCCGATGGCGAGGCGAGGACCGATCCGTTCGGCGTAGAGCATGGCGCCAACCGAGGGCACGATCAGATAACAGAACACCAGCAGCACCCCCGCAATGGCAACCGAGGATGTGACTACGAAGCCGAAGGAGGCGTAGAAGAGAAAATCCCAGAAGCGGATGGAGATGCCCTGGGCTTCGGCGGCCTCCGGGTCGAGCGAGATCAACAGGAACTTGCGGCGGAAAATATAGTGGAACAGTCCGATGGCTCCGTACAGGGCGGCTGTTTTTCCAACTTCAAACCAGGAAACCGTCAGGATGTTGCCCACCAGCATCTCCTTCAGGTGCTCCGTCTCCTGAACCGATTTGCTCATGGCCAGGATGGCGGCGGCGGAGGCCACGGCGTAGCAGATGCCGATCACGGCTTCCTGCGGAATGCGCGCGCGATGGCCGCGGATCATGGAGAAGATTCCGGCCCCTACGAACGTGAACGCCAGGCTGAAAAAGTACGCGGTTTCGCTATGCGGCTCGATACTGTAGAGCGCCGCAATGGTGGTGCCCAGAGCGGCAATTTGCGCCAAAGACAGATCCACAAAGATCACGCCGCGCTCGACCACATGGACACCGAGGTAAGCATGAATGCCAGTCAGAATCAGACTAGCGATAAACGGCGCGAGCAAGAAAGATAATACTTCCATCGGAGCTCCTATTTCACCTTGTTAAATGCGTTCGCGATGAGGTTAATATCATAATCGAATAACTGGAAGTAATTCGTGATCTCTTTGACGCCGCCCACCGAAGGCATGATCTGAACGACATCGCCGCCCACCGCGGAGGCGATTGAATTCGGCGTGCGCAGATCGAAGTATGGCTCGACAAAGATCAGCTTGATGTTTTCCCGCTTCATGGTGTTGATGACTTCCAGTGTGTGGCTTGGGGTAGGCGGGATTCCGGGGCGTGGTTCGACGTAATCCACCACATTCAGGCCGAACCGGTCGCAGAAATTGGGCCAGGAACGGTGGTAGGTCACAATTTTGCGGCCGCGAAAAGGAGCCATCTTCGCTTCCCAACCTTTCTCAGCGGCGGCCAGGCGCTTATCGAAATCGGCGTATCGCTGCTGGAAGTAAGAAGCGTCGGCGGGCTGTAGCTCGGAAAATTTATCGGCCAATCCCTTGGCGATGTGCCGCCCGTTTTCCGGATCGAGCCAGTAATGCGGATTGCCGAGCGGGTGGACGTCGCCCATCGCGCGCGTGATCTGGCCGGTGGGAATTTCCAGAATTTTGCAGAACTGCGAAGCGTCGAGATAGCCGTTGGCGCCAACTTGGATTTTTGAATTGCGGCTTTGCGTCTGCAAGGGAGGCAGCCAGCCGATCTCGAGCTGCAGGCCGACCACCACCAGCAGATCGGCCTTCTGGAGTTTCAGCAAAAAGCTGGGTTTGGGCTCGACAAAGTGTGGGTCTTGGTAACCCTTCGCAATCGAGTCGACGTTGATGTGGTCGCCGCCGACCTCGCGTGACAGCGCGGCCAGATCTTCGGTCGCGGTGACGACATTTAGCTTGGAAGCGGCGTGGGCGCTTCCCGCGCCGATCATGAGGAAGATTACGGAGAGCGCCTGGAGTCGTTTGAACATAGATCCCCCTAGTTTGAGGACGCCGCGTACGGCGGCTTGGGTTTCGTAAGCATTCGTCATTAGAACGGGTGCGCTCCATGGGCGCCGAGGGAAAAGATGAATTGAAGAAGGAACTCGTTAGCCTCCAACCCTTCTCCGTAATGCGTCCGTTTCAGTTGTCCGCGCACCTGGCTGAATTCGCTGGGCCAATAGGTCAGGACCATAGAGCCGCCGGTATCCTGGATGAGGGGCCCGAGGTTTCCGGGCACGCAGGCGGTAGGCGTTGTGGTGAGGGGCGCCGTGGCCTGGCAGAGCGCGCGTTGCGAGCGGTCGAAGCGGCCTCCCAGGAACCAGCGGCGGCCGAACTGGTAATCTCCCGAAACGTAATAACCGAACGGGGTGGTAGTCGGTCCGTTTTGAGCCAGCCGCGCCCAGATGAATTCGCTGCGCCCGACGAACGAACGATAGATGGCGCGGCGCAACGGCTTCCAGCGGAGGGTGGCATCGATTCCATAGAGCTGGTTTTCGGCATTCACGAACGGGCTGTGGCCGCGGGCGAAGGAGCCGCCGAGCGAGAGGTTCGTGGACTCGGAGATATCGCGGTAGGCGCGCAGGTGCTCGACCGTGGACAGATCCCGGCGGCGGTCCGCCCGAAAGACACCCTCGGTGTCGCCGCGGAAGACTTGCGCGGTCCCCTCCAGAAAGATTTGTCCCGGCGCCGGGATAATGCGGCTCAACGAGAGTCCCGCATCATCGATGCCGTCCTCGCCGGCAACCAGGTCCTGGTTGACCAGCGGGCGATCGACCCACGGCAGGACGTGGTTGTGCAGCGTGTTCACGACCCCGAAGGCGGCGCGCATCTTGCCGGCCCGCAGCTGAAATGCACCCGGCAGCGAGGTGAACGTGATATATCCCTCCTCCAGATCCACCCCATGCTCGCCGAAGCTCAGGAAGAAATCGCCGCGAGCGTATGGATCGATGATGGCCTGGAAGCCCAGTTCCGATTCGTGCATCTCGAGTGCCGGCGTATAGCGGTTGGCCGGATTTCCGGCGCTGCCTATGAAATCGCCGATGGCGCTGATATCGGGATTGAAGACCTTGGAGGCCGCCGCATTGGCTCCGCCGTAAACGGGCAACTGGGCGCCGCCCTGAGCGACGGCCGCGGCCGGCGCCTGCGCCTGCGCGGTAGCGGCATTCGGGGGCTGGGCAGCTTCCGGCGCCGCTGGTGCCGCGCCTGGTTGCGACTTGAGAGCCTGGATCTCGGCTTCCAACGCCTGAATCCGATCTTCCATCGCTTTCATCCGGTTGAGCAGTTCGGCGTTATCCGGCGCTTGCGCGCGCGCCGCCGGGGGAACAAGAAACGACAGCAACCCCGCAATCGCAGGAAGAAATAGCAACCTCACGACACCTCCTTTGTTCCTATTAGAGAAAGATAACTACCCGGAACCGAACCGCGGATCCGGGACGACAAATTACTCGCTAAAGGAACGAGGCAGGGGGGGCGCGGGACGAGGCTTGCGCGAGCAGAACCTGGTGGGCGGTGTCTTGATCGCCCAACGGCGTCAGCCACACCGACGACAGACTCGGAGTCGCACTGGCTACCGCGGCAGGCTGTAAAAACGGCAGCCCGACATGGCACAAGGCACAGCAGTGATCCGAAGAATGATGATGATCGTTTTCGAGGGCAGCGGCCGAGAACTGCGCAGCAGTGAGCGCGCAGAGCATCAGAACGACTAATACCGTTCTGCGCGGAAGACTTGCCCAAAGCGTCATCTGAGGATTAGTATACCGAAAATACAAAGAGGGCCCGGCGAGGCCCTCTTTCGTTATCACTGAATGCTGTGGGATTAAGTCAGACTCTCATCACGTTCTCGGCCTGCAGCCCTTTGGGACCCTGCTTGACCTCGAACTCCACCTCCGCGCCTTCATCCAGGGTGCGGTACCCGTTCGCCTGGATCGCTGAAAAGTGAACGAACACATCGTCGCCGCTGGCCCGCTGGATGAAACCATAGCCTTTTGCGGCATTAAACCATTTGACTGTACCTTTTTCCTTCACTACACCTTCTCCTGTTTCATTGTTCGTCGTGCTCTTGGGTCACCTGACAAGGAAAGCGGAACTTTCGAGGCTTGCGCAGAAACTTTTGAGGCGCGTCCAAACAACTTAATCCAAATGCGTAAGTATTCTCTCAGATAGCATTTATAGGGTCAAGTCGCGAAGATGGGAGGATAGTTCTATAGCCATAGTGAGTAGCGAACTAGAGTGGATCGATCGGATTCGGCGTAGAGTTTCCTCATCCCGAGGGCATGGGATCGTGCTCGGTATAGGGGATGATTGCGCGATCGTGCGCCCGCGCGGAGCTCCGGAAGACCTGCTATTTACGACCGACATGTTATTGGAAGGCGTGCATTTCCGGCGTGCGACTCATAGCGCAGGGGATGTGGGATGGAAGGCGCTGGCGCGGGGATTGAGCGACATTGCCGCAATGGGTGGAGTGCCGCGGTTTTTTCTGATCTCGCTCGCCGTAAGCCGGCGGGTGGAAACTCAGTGGGTGGATGGTTTTTTTGAAGGGGCGCTGCGCCTGGGCCGGCGGGAGGATGTGGCGCTGGTCGGAGGCGATCTGGCGCGGAGCGGCCGCATCGGCTGCGACGTAGTGGTGTGCGGGGCCGTGCCGCGGGGAACGGCGCTACGCCGCGATGGTGCGCGCGCGGGAGACGTGATCTATGTTTCCGGACGACTGGGAGGCTCGGCTCTGGGTCTGGCGAAGCGTCGCGGGGCGCCATGGCGGCGGCATGTGAGGCCCGAGCCCCGTTTGGCCCTGGGACGCTTTCTGCGGGAGAGGCTCTACGCCACGGCGGCGATGGACCTCAGCGACGGACTCTCACTGGATTTACGGCGGTTGTGCCTCGCCTCCCGGTGCCGGGCGGAAATTGAAGCGCCCCCGCGCTTTGGAGGCGCCACGCTCGAACAAGCTTTGCACGGCGGTGAGGACTACGAGTTGCTGTTCACGAGTCGACCGCGGACACGGGTTCCCGACGAGTTCGAGGGTATTCCGCTGACGCGGATCGGTGTGATGCGGAGCGGGCATCCTGGTCAGATCCGGCTGGAGGGCCGAGTGCTCGCGCCGCTCGGCTACGACCATTTCCGCAAGTGAGCTGCTTAAGGAGTCGCCTTGAGCGTTCCTTTCGATCGCGCGATCGGAATCAGGGTCGGATAGAACTGGACGAACGTCGTGTCAACCGCCCCGTTCGGCTCGTGGCAGGTGAAGCAAGAAGATGTCTCTGCGGCGGCTGCTTCCGAAACTTCGGATTTTTCCCGGAAGCCGAAGAAAGCCCATTTTCGCGGAAAACGTTTTTCGTCTCTCACGTGCGCTTCAAGTCCCACGACTTCTCCCTGGAAATGGCCGTCCCGATTGATCGAGCCTTTCGATTGCGCGTCCCTGACTTCTAGCACCAGAACGGTGTTGTCGGGCCAATGTCCCGTACTGAGGAAGGTTCGATAAGCCGAGGGGTTGACGAAAACGTTGTCAAAACGCGGTTCCGCGGCGGAGCCGAGCGGGCCATAGGTCATGCCGAGTCCGGAACTGAGGAACACCCACTCCCGATAATTTTGCGGAAACCGCAGGCGGCCCTCGCTGGTGTATTGTGGCGCGTCGGAAGCCGGACGGTCCGCTCCACGAATCGTGATCATGCCTATCGCGGCGACAGCCAGCGCGATTTGTTTTAGCGGGCGCTGCATGAATTCCATTCAACCACGATAAATGGCTTGATGACGAGGGAAAGAGGCTTCACAATGGTGAATTGATTGTCACGCTTACGATCAATCCCGCCATCGATCGCACCATTTCGGTCGATCGGCTGGCCTTTGAAGACCGGGCCCGTATCAGTTCGAGCCGCGAATCGGCGGGAGGCCGGGGGATCAATGCCTCTTCGGTGATTCATTCCTTCGGGGGCCCGACA
This sequence comes from Bryobacteraceae bacterium, assembly GCA_035295805.1. GTDB lineage: Bacteria > Acidobacteriota > Terriglobia > Bryobacterales > Bryobacteraceae > PSRJ01. Next base: position 22,839 of record DATGII010000040.1, read on the forward strand.
CAGGCCGTGCTGACGTCCGGAGGCGATAAAGGGAGGCGGCTCGAGGCTCTGTTGGAGCGCAGCGGTTTTCCCGTGGTCGTGGTTCCTATCCAAAAGGAAATCCGCACGGACCTCACCATTACAGACCGGCACGGGCTTACGATTCATCTCAACGAGGCGGGGCCGGAGTTGAGCGCGGCCGAACTGATCTGCGTCGAGAAAGCCGTGAGAGAGTCCCTCGATCGGGCGAACTGGCTCATGCTCTGCGGGAGCCTGCCTCCGGGAGTGCCGGCTTCGTTTTACGCCAAGCTCATCGGCGCGGCGCGCAGGAAAAAAGTGAAGACCTTGCTACACACCAGCGGCGACGCCCTGCATGAAGGTATCGAAGCGCGGCCCTCCGTGGTCACCCCGAACCAAACCGAAGCCGAACGGCTGCTGGGCCGGACGCTGCTGACCAGCACTCAATTTCTCGAGGCGGCCGAGCAGGTGCGGCAGATGGGCGCCGAATCGGTGGTGCTGTCGCTCGGAAGCCGCGGCGCGGTGGGCGCGTTTGCAGACGGCCTGGTAACGGCCGGGTCGCCGCCGATCGATTCGGTGTGCCCGATCGGTTCCGGCGACGCGCTGGCTGCGGCCTACGCCTGGGCTATGCTGCGCAAATCCAAACCAGCGGAGGCCATCCGCTGGGGTGTGGCAGCGGGAACTGCGTCGGCGCGGCTGCCCGGCATGCGCTTCGCTTCGCTGGCGCAGACCGAAGAGATTTTCGCGCTCGTTGAAGCTCGGCGCGTCGATTAGCGAAGGCGAACGGCGACTTGTTGTGATAGTTTAGTTCCCCAGGAGGATGAGCCGTATGAGGCGTAATCTCTATCTGGGTGGCGGCCTTCTGTCGATCGCAGCGCTGTTAGGAGTGGGAAGTCTGCTGCTCGATCACAAGACGGTACACGCCGCGACGGCCATGGCGCCCCGATTTGAAGTGAACCCGCTGTGGCCGAAGCCGTTGCCCAATCACTGGATCATGGGACAAACGATCGGCGTCTCCGTGGATGCGAACGATCACATCTGGATCATTCATCGCGCCGGATCGCTGGAGCCCGGCGAGCAGCATGCCGCCACCAATCCGCCGACGGCTCAATGCTGCGCTCCCGCGCCCCCCGTTCTCGAATTCGATGAGGAGGGCAATCTGCTGCATCACTGGGGCGGACCCGGAGAAGGCTACGACTGGCCTAACAGCAACCACGGCATTACGATCGACTACAAAGGCAACGTTTGGATCGGGGGCAACGGGCGCGGGCAGGCTCCGGGCGCGCGCGGCGGGCGCGGGGCTAAAGGAGGCGCCAGCGCGCCATTCGAACTGAATGAATCTCAAGTCGCCGGCATCCAGGGCTATTTCAACGACTCGATGATCCTGAAGTTTACCCAGGACGGCAAATTCCTGATGCAGATCGGTAAGCCCGGACAAAGCAAGGGCAGCAACGACACCGAAAACCTGCGGCTGCCGGCGAAGACCTTCGTGGATAAGGAGACGAACGAAGTCTACGTCGCCGATGGGTACGGCAACCACCGCGTGATCGTCTACGACGCCGACAGCGGCAAATACAAGCGGCACTGGGGCGCCTATGGCCACAAGCCCGAAGATACCGACCAGGGGCGCTACGATCCCGACGCGCCGCCCCCGCAACAGTTCCGGAACCCGGTGCATTGCGCGGAGATGTCGGTGGACCGGCTGCTGTATGTCTGCGACCGCGTCAATGACCGCATTCAGGTCTTTCATCCTGACGGGGGCTTTGTCAAAGAGATGTTCATCGAAAAGCGCACGTTGGGTTCCGGCTCGGCTTGGGATATCGCGTTCTCGAAGGATCCGCAGCAGAAGTACATCTACCTCGCGGATGGAGAGAATGACCGCGTCCATATTCTGGACCGGCAGTCGCTCGAGGTGCTGACCACGTTTGGCGAGGGCGGACGGCAGCCCGGCGAATTCTACGGCGTGCACAGCATCGCGACCGATTCGAAAGGCAACATCTTCACTACCGAGACGTACCGCGGGCAACGCGTACAGAAGTTCACCTATAAGGGCATGGCGCCGGTTACCAAGCAGGACCAAGGCGTCGTTTGGCCCAAGGCGAGTTTCAAGTAAGGCCGGCGGGAGTTGCCGCCGGCCGGCGCTACGGCTTAGGGCACGATCCCGCTTTTTCGATTTCCTTTTCCATCGTCAGTAGCCGGCAGCCGGGCGCCTCGAGTTGTTCCATTGGCACACCGTTCCAGTTCAGCATCGCCGGCACCCACTGCGCCGGGATCTCGACGCGCATCTCGGTAACGGTGCGGCTGACGATCTCGACGGCGTTCTGTTCCGGCAAATGCTTTGCCTGAACACGCGCGGTAATGGCGGCAACCGGCTTTGGAATTACAATCTGCGTTTCCACGCGGATGCGCTCGTTGCCGCGCTGGACGGCGGCTACGGCCGGACGCTCTTCTCTGATTTGGGCCATCAATTCCAGATAGTGTGGGGCGTCCCGGATCTCTCTCCCGTCCAGCGCCACAATGCGGTCCCCGACTTTCAAGGGGCCGGAATATTTTTCGGGTAACCCCCTCACTAACACCCCCGGGCCGGGGTCATCCTTCTGAAACCCGAACGCCCCGAGATCCAACGCGGCAATGATGGCAGGCTGTACGCGCGTCGACGCGAGGGCATCGTTTCTTTCTCCGGCGTCGAATCTGGCCAAGCGGATCCAGTAGCAGCGTGCGAACGATGGAGAGTTGGTTTCGCAATCGATGACGGGAGGGTACGCCAGCCGCTCGTGCTGTGCGAGCCAGTGCGTGATGGTTCCGACCGTCAAGCTTTGAGCGTCGCGAAAATCCAGCTTCAGCCCGGCGGCCTCCAGCGATTCGGCGGCCGCGCGATCATTCGGGCCCGCGCCGGCCCAGAGCACCGGCACGTTGCTGAAGTTAGCGGTATAGAGCCGGCCGCTATCGATGGCTGGCTGCGGCGAACCGCCCAGTGCCACGGCTGCCGCCCAGAGGTCCGGCACACGGGAAATGGTATAGAAGACGGCCGCGGTGGCTTCTCCGCGGCCGGCGAGATAGATGCGTGCGGGATCGGCTGATCCGCTCTGAATTTCCGCGACAATGGACTTCTCCAATGCCTGGATCCGCGCATCCATCGCGGTGTTGGCCTCGGCTGGCGGTGCGATTACGCTCCAGCCCAAATCCTTGGTCCATGCCTGCCACTGCGCCGAATCCCCGCCGTCCAGCAGCGCGATCACCGGTATTCTTCGCACCGGCGGCTGCGCGACAGCGCTGGCGAGCAGGCTAATCGTGCCGCAAGCGAGAACGAATTTTCCTGGCCAGCTTCTCAATTTCGTCGGTCTTTTTGAGCGTGGAAATCGAAAGGACGTAACGATCATCTTTCTCCAGACTCTCTTTGAGTTCCTGTGCCAGATCCGCCAGCCGGGCAGCGTCCTTGAGATTGTCCTGATGTTCGGCCTTGAGGATTTCATCGCGTTGCAGCTTCCCATTGGGCAGGCGCACGTCGCGCTGGTTGACCGGCGGGGCAACGGGTTCGGGAGGGCCTTGCGCGAGGCCGGCAGCCACCGTCAAGGACAAGAGCAGGGCGGGACGTCGCAGAATGTTGTTCATGGCCAGACCTATCCGTATGATATCGCCGGGCACGTCGGTCAACACCGCGAGCCACGCCTCCCGCGCCGTTGCTATGATGACCGGGTATGGAAGACGTGAAGGTTGGTCTTGTCGGGCTGGGCAATGTCGGCTCAGGCACGCTCGCCATCCTTATGGAAAACGCGGACCAGATCGCGCTCAAGTTGGGATTTCGTTTGAAGGTCGCGGCGGTGTGCAGCCGCACGGTCGACTCGAAGCAGCTACCCGCGGCCATCGGACCGGTCTACAAAACTTCCGACTGGCGCCGGGTGGTATCGCATCCGGACGTGCAGATCGTCGCCGAGTTAGTAGGCGGCACCGGGATTGCCCGCGAAATTGTCGACGCGGCGATCGCGAACGGCAAATCGGTCGTCACTGCCAACAAGGAGCTGATGGCTCTGTGCGGGCCTGAGATTTGGGACCGCGCGATTCAAGCGGGGATTAATCTGGCGATGGAGGCAAGCGTCTGCGGCGGCATTCCGATTCATGCTGTGCTGCGCGAGGGAATCTCCGGTGACCGCGTCACGGCGCTGTACGGCATTCTGAACGGCACCAGCAACTACATCCTTACGGAGATGGAGAAGCGCGGCGCGCCGCTGGACGCGATTCTGGCCGAGGCCCAGGCCATGGGGTATGCCGAAGCCGATCCCAGCGCCGATATCGACGGATTCGATGCGCGCTCCAAACTGGCCTTGCTGGCGGCGCTGGCGTTTGGCGAGAAGATTACGCCGGCCGACATTTTCGTCGAAGGCATCCGGCGGATCTCGCCGATGGATTTTCAATACGCCCATACCCTCACGCACACAATTCGGCTGCTCGGCGCGGCGCGGCAGACCCGCGAAGGGCTGATCCTCTCGGTACGCCCGGCGCTGATCCCGCAATCGACCATCCTTGCCAGCGTGCAGGGCGCCTATAACGCCGTGTGGGTCAAGGGCCTGTATGGCGACGATACGTTCTATTATGGCCGGGGGGCGGGCCCGCGACCTACTGGAGTCGCCGTGGTCAGCGACCTGATGCGCGTGGCACGCGAGATTCGCAGCGGAAGTCCGGAGCGTGTTTCGCCCTTCGCCCACGAGAGGCTGGGCGAATACAAACCCGTGTCGGTGACCGTGCAGAAACGCGCCTATTACCTACGGTTTCGCGTGGACGACCGGCCCGGAATCATCGCGCAACTGGCTGGGATCCTCGCCAGCAAGCACATCAGCCTCGAATCGGTTTTGCAGGAACCCTGCGACACCAAACACGATCTGCCGTTTGTGATCACGCTCGAGCCTACGAGCGAACAATCGGTTCGGGATGCAGTTGAAGAGATGTCGCACCTCGACTTTTTGCGAGAGGCGCCCCTGGCTCTGCCCATGGAGACGGCACTGTGAGCGAACTCAAAATCCAAAGGTTAAAACTCAGAAGCCAAAAGTATGGAGCTGTGTTTTGCGCCGTGCTTTTGTTCAGTGTCACCGCGGAGGCGCAGGTCGCCAAGGAAGCCAATTCGCAGTATCAGACGCCGGACGGGCGCAAGGCGGTAGCCGCCGGACTATCGGCACCGGACCGCGATGACCGCCAGAAGCCGCGTGAACTCGTGAAGTCGATGGGGATCACGCGCGGCATGTCCGTGGCCGATGTGGGGACCGGCATCGGATACATGCTGCCATTTCTCAGCCGCGGCGTCGGCCCGATGGGCAGGGTTTTCGCAGAAGATATTTTCGAAGACTATCTGGAGACGGCGAAAATGACCGCCGAGAGCCAGCACCTGAACAACATCGTCTTTATTAAAGGAACCGACAAGGATCCGAAATTGCCCGGGAACTCTCTGGACCGGGTGCTGATACTCGACGTTTATCACCATTTCGACTACCCCGAAGCCATGCTGGCGGGCATTCATAAGGCGCTCAAGGACGAGGGCCGGCTTGTGATCGTCGAATATTACAAGAACGAGTCGGCGATGCCTAATGGGCGTGCCCTGACTCACATCCGCTTGAACAAGCCGGACGTCATCGAGGAAGTCGAGGCTAATCACTTCCATCTTGTTTCCGAAAGTGAACAGATCCCGAACGTCCAATACATGCTCGTGCTGGAAAAACGGTAAGCTGGAAGGGGCGGTTTTGCATGAAAAATTGGCTTCAATGGGCGAAATGGACCGTACTGCCGCTGGTTTTATGGTTGCCGCTGAGCGCCGCGGATAAAGGTATTACCAAGCAGCAGGCGGATGAGATTCTGAATGAGCTCCGGCAGATCCGTCAGCTTCTGGAGAAACAGCAAAGCGCCAACGCGGGGCAACCTGAGCAGCCGACGCGCGCCAAGGTCGCGACCGCCGGGGCATTTGCGATTGGCTCCAAGGACGCGCCCATCACGATGGTGGAATTCACGGATTTTCAGTGCCCGTTCTGCCAGCGATTTCACGTGAACACGTTTAGCGATCTGAAGAAGAACTACATCGACACCGGAAAGGTGCGCTTCGTCAGCCGCGATCTGCCCCTCGATTTCCATCCCAACGCCATGCGGGCCGCGCAGGCCGGGCGCTGCGCCGGCGAGCAAGGGCAGTTCTGGCCTATGCGTGACTGGATGGGATCGCATCCTGACCAACTCGATATGGCGCATCTGCTGGCCTATGCCGGAGAACTGAAGTTGAACATCGAGACCTTCCGCTCCTGCGTGGAGAGCGGCAAATACAAGGACGCGATACAGAAAGATATTCAGGATGCAGTGAAGATCGGCGCCAACGGGACACCGTCATTCGTCCTCGGTAAGACCACACCGGACAATGTCGATGGCGAACTGGTAATTGGCGCTATGCCGTACTCGGTTTTCGACGACAAGCTCAAGGAACTGACGCGCTAAGAAGCAAGCGCGCCGCCAGGCCTTCAGGCCATGTGCTCCCCGAGAGCCCGTTCCACTTCATCGGGAGGGATGCGCTCGCCTTCATTCAGGCGGGTGAGGATGGAGTCGATGATTTCCTTGGCCTCGTCTTTGCGGTAGTTCTTGATAAAGCCGTCGAAAAAGTGCTCGCCGGCCAGCGCGTGATTGATTTCCGTTTCCTTGTTGTGGTCCTGCAGTTCGGTGAAGTAGACGACTCTGTATTTGCCGGTGTACTCAGTTTCCCGGTAGATCTCGAACATCACCTTATCGGACTCGAACAGCATAACTACCGAGCGTATCACACGGCTGTTCGGGAGCGCCTCGGGGATGGGAGCTGGCGGCGTGTGTTCGTAGATGGCAGCAGGCCGGGCGTCTCTTTTTACGAGACGCGCTCGGATTCCAATCGCTTCAGGGTACGCTCGATTGCCCGTGCCTTCTCCATTTTTTGCTCGGATTCAGGCCAGCGCGACACCACCGACAGGCGGTACCGTTCAAAGGCGATGGCGGAATCCAGAGGGCTGCATTTCGGCCGCGGCCGGGGCGCCGGGCCGGTTTGGTGCCAGTGGCTGTAAGTATCGGCGGTCTGTGCGTTCATAGTAGTTTCAGACTCGATTATATCAAATCTGCCTGGGCTGGTGCGAATCTGCCGATTTTTCAACGCGATGGCGGGTCTTTCGAGTCAGGATCAGAGTCGCGAGCCCGGCTGCCGCGATGAGAATGGCAACGGGGCGCGCCACGAGGCCGGCGCCGGGGCTGCCACTTCGGACGCAGGTCCCGCTGGTAGAATAGGAGTGAACCGGCGCGGGAGTAACTCAGTGGTAGAGTCACAGCCTTCCAAGCTGTTGGTCGCGGGTTCGATCCCCGTCTCCCGCTCCACCAACCCCCTTGTGAAAGAGAACGCTCTGCTGCCTCAGCCGGCTATGCGGCAGCGCGGAATTTGACTGAATCGGCCTCTGCGCTCCATCGCAATTTCACACGATCACAAAATTTCTCGCGATTTTATGCATTTAAGTTCAGCGATTTCCGAAAACGGATAGCAGAATGCCCCATCTGGACGGAGTACATGAAAAGTAGGAAGCAGTTCGGACAGCATACTCGAATAAAAGATGAAACTGCACAGAGTAGGGGCGGGTTGCGCAGTTGCCGCAGCCATGATCAGCTGCGTGTTGGCGCAGACTCAGATCGACCTGCGGACGCAGGCCAAGCGCGTGGATTTCTCCAACGCAAATTCGACTAAGCCATCGAAGACCGGGACGGCCGTGCCATCTACCTGCGCGGTCGGTGAGACTTTCCTGAAGACAAATGCCGCGCCGGGCGCGAATTGGTATGTCTGCACGGCGACGAACGTGTGGACGGTTCAAGGCAGTCTGTTACCGGATTACCAGGCCGGCGGATATGGAAAGGTCCTGAGCAATGATGAAGCTGGAATGGGGTGGGAGAGCCTCGGCGGAGATGTAAGCGGCGCGCCGGATGCCCTCACGGTAAATAAACTGCAAGGACGGCCGGTTGCGCCCACGCCGCCGGCAAGCGGACATGTGTTGAGTTGGGACGGCGCCCAATGGACCCCGCAGTCTCCCCAGTTGCCTGCGCTTTCGGGCGATGTAACGACCAGCCCGGGAAGCGCAGTCACCGTGCTCAACACCGTGAATCCCGCTCCGGGAGACTGTGGCGATGCAACTCACATCTGCCAGTTGACTACCAATGCAAAAGGGCTGGTGACTCAGCAAACACCAGTGCCAGTATCGGCCCCTGGCGGTGGCATTGGTTCGCTGAATGGGCTGAGCGGCGCCAACCAGAACTTCTCAAATGACGCGAACGTGACTATCACGTCCTCGGGCGCAACCCATGTCCTGGGATGGAACGGCGTTCTGGGGTTATCGCGCGGCGGCTTAAATGCCAACCTGTCGGCCACCGGCGGTGCGCATCAGATATTGCGGCAAAGCTCCGCCGGAGGGCCGGTGACCGTCGGGCAGTTGACGGCCGGTGACATCGCTGGGCTGGCGTCCTCGGCCACCACCGACGCTACCGACGCTTCCAATATCACAAGCGGAACGCTGCCGAATGCGCGGCTCTCGTCGGTGCCCAACTCCGCGCTGGCCAACTCTTCAGTGACAGTTACGGCCGGCAACGGCTTGAGCGGGGGCGGAACGGCGGCGCTGGGCGGATCCGTCGCTTTGAATTCGGTGTTGCCGGTCAACTCGCAGTCCGGCACTTCCTACACGGTAGCAGCGAGTGACGCCGGGAAACTGCTCACATTTAATAATGCCTCGGCGGTGGCGGTCACGCTGCCGCGAGCGGCCGGCCCGTTCGGGAGCGGCTGGTACGCGCGGGTGCGCAACCTGGGCGCAGGCGCGGTGACCATCACTCCCACGACGAGCATGATCGACGCCGCCGGCAGCCTTGCGCTGCAAACCGGCCAGGGCGTAGTGATTGCCAGCGATGGCAGCGATTACCAGACCTGGAAAGGCTTCACGTGGCTGCCCTCGGCGGCGGGCAGCCATCAATTCGCGACTGGGATTTCGGCCGCCGGCGTGGTGTCGTATGCACAGCCAGCGGCTGCCGACATCGCCGGTTTGGCGGCGTCGGCGACCACCGATGCCACTAATGCCGCCAACATCAGCAGCGGCACGCTGCCGAATTCGCGATTGCCCCAGTTCTCCGGCGGGGATGTCACCACAGGCTCAGCCGGCTCAACGAATCTGACCATCGGCGCCGGGCGCGTGACAAATGCTATGCTTGCGGGTTCGATTGACACCTCAAAGCTCGCGAACAAACAGGGCATGGGTGTGAATATCCTTACCGCCGGCACTGTGAGCGGCACTGGGGCGCTAATCTGTACTGACGCCACTGGCGGAGCCACCACGGCGGGGTGCTCGGCCGGAGCGGGGACGGTCACGGTGGTAAGCGGCGGGAATCTCACCAGTTCCGCCCTGGTGACCGGCGGTGGGACGCAGACTCTGCAAACGCCGGCCGGGGCGGCCACGATGGACGCCAGCGGAAATATCCAGACTGCGGGTACGATCCAGGCCGGATCCGGGAGCAGCAATGCCGGAGCTTGGGCATTCGTTCAGGGCGCGGCAACGGCCGCGCCGGCTAATTCCGTCGGATTTCAGGCGCCCAATTCGGTCACTTCGGCATACCGGATCACCTTACCGCCGGCACCGGCCGCGGGCATGGTGTATCGGACAAACGCTGCGCCTTCGGTTGAATCCATCAAACCTTTGCAGGGCACGGGCAGCAATATCTTGACCTCCAGTGCGATTAGCGGCACCGGCTCGCCGCTCTGCACCGACGCCAGTGGCGGAGCCACTACGGCGGGATGCTCAGCTGGGAGTGGGACCGTCACGGTGGTAAGCGGCGGCAATCTGACCAGCACAGCCCTGGTGACCGGTGGCGGGACCCAGACCCTTCAAACACCGGCCGGAGCGGCCACCATGGACGCAAACGGGAATATCCAAACGCCGGGCAGCGTCCAAGCCGGACAAGGAAGCAGCAATGCCGGAGCGTGGGCTTTCATGCAGGGCACTCCGACGTCGGCGCCTTCCAACTCCGTGGGTTTTCAGGCGCCCGCTTCTGTGACGTCGCCGTACCGTATTACGCTGCCGGGTGCGCCGGCGGCCGGAGTGGTTCATCGAACGAGTTCCGCGCCGTCCGTAGAGACCGTCTCCACGATTACGACCGCAGATATCAGCGATACGGCGGTTACGAATGCGAAACTGGCGAACGCCACGACGACCATAAACGGGCAAACCTGCACTCTCGGCGCGAGCTGCACGATCGCGACGGGCGGTTCCGGCTGGGTGGCAGCGCCTCTCACGACACATTCTCAGGCGACCGGGATTGTGAACAACGATGTAATTGAAACGGTGGGTGGATGCTCTGGCGGTACGGCCCATTATGCCGCTTGCCAAGGGAACGCCTGCACTCCCACCACGGTCGCGGCCTATACCGCGCCGGTATCAGTTACCCCGGACTCCAGCACAAAGGCCAGCTTTTTGAGCCGGTGCGAACTGGCGCACTACGAGAATAGCCTCCCGGTTCGTAGTGATCTGACTTTCCAGGTGGGGGCGATCACCGATTCACCCGGACAGGGATCCTACAGCGGCTCTCAATCGGTGACTCTTGGCGGGGGTTCCGCGTCGGACTATAAGTGCTACACCATTGATGGATCAGACCCGACGGGTACGGCTTCGTCGTGTGAGAACGGGACCCACTATACCGGCGCGTTCAGTATTGGATCGACCAGCATCGTGAAGGCGCGGGGATATAAGACCAATTACGCGGCCAGTGCAATCCACAGTGCAACGTATATTATCACTGGTGGCCCTTATTACCTCGGGGATCAGACTATCCACGCATCCGGTGACACAGCCGGAAGTTACATTGTCGCGACTAAATTTACGGCGGCTAATTCCGGCACTGCCTCGACGCTCTCGGTCTATTGCTCGGGGAGCAACACAACTCTTGCGGCTGCAGTATATGCCGACAACGCAGGCACGCCCTCCGGTCAGGCGCGGTTATCTAATAGCGTAAACGTTACTTGTCCGACACCCGCCGCGTGGGTCACTGTTCCTATCGCGTTGACTATCAATAGCGGGACAACCTATTGGATAGCGACGAATCAGCAACTAAGCACTAACGTCACAACCACCTACAAGGGGGCTGGCGCTGCCAACCAAAACTACTATGTGTACAATGCTTATACCGGCACGATGCCGTCCACTATGCCATCCAGTGGCGGCGCGTTGCAGGCGTACGCTTTCTCTATATTTATTACGTATTAGTGCTGGAGTGATGATGCGTCTGATACTACTTATAACCCTCGCTATTTCTTGTTCCGCCCAACCCTGGTCGGGTGTCCTATCACCCGGCCGCGCCCTTGACTACACGACTCGCGGTTTGCCTGCGTGTATACCTTATGGAACCGGGGGGGCGGGGGTTCTTTCGTGCGCACCCGTTTCGAACGGGGCTGCCTGCAACGGGACATCGAATCCGGGCCGCAACTGCGTCGAGGTGATCCCCAATCCGTATACCCCGCCAACGCGCGTGCAAGCGGCGTCGGTGACGTGCGCCAACAACTCGACAGATGCGGCGGCGATTAACAACGCTTTGTCTGCCGCTTACCCGGGAAGTTACGTACTGGTGGGGGGTACATGCAGTGTGACCTCCAACATTAACATGCAAAACGGCGTCACTTTGCGTGGTAACGGTGGGCCGATGAACGCCAGTCTGAATTTTTCAGGCGGGGCGGGCGTGAGCTATAGCCTTGCGTTTAGCCGTTCTGGAGCACTTAGCGGCTCACCCGCTGGTGGCGCTTCTCAGATCACGATTACCGGGGGTAATGACAGTGGCGCCGGAATGCCTGGGACCGTGGCGCGGTTGTCCCAATGCAACACCGGATACACGGGCTGGCACGGCTGTTCGACAGTATCGGGGTCCACTAGCGATAACGGGGGCATTTTCCTCAGTGAGAGTTCTCCTTGGGTCACAAACCCGGGCAATGATAAAGCGGGCCAAGTGCAAAGCCTGTTCGTTACCTCGGTATCCGGTAATTGCACGAGCAACTGCAATGTGACTTTTGGGTCTTCCTTGAGTATGCCGAATTGGTCGAGTGCGATGGATGCACATCTGGAGTGGGGCAGTGCGCCGACCGTCGGTGCTGGATTGGAAGATTTTACGCTCACCGGTTCCGGCGTTGGCGTTAACGGATACGGATCATGGATCAAGGGCAATAGGTTCATCGGTGTGGGCAGTTTATCAAAGGTTAGTGGCTTACATAACCTCCTGATGTCCAACTATTTCTCTGGGCAAACCAAGACTTCTCTCAATGGCTTTGATAATGAGTCAGTCAGTCGAACATGGGATACGTCCTCTGCGCTGATAAACAACATCGTGATCGGCAGCGAGGGAATCTGGGGGGATGGGTGGCTGACCAGCGAGGCCCTGCTTTACAACTATAGCCGATACGATCAGGTCAGCAACTTCATGAATAAGATTACCAACAATCACGGACCCGGCGCAGAAAGCTTCACTTATTCTGAGGGAAATCAAATACCCCGCTTCCACGGTGACAATAATCACGATACCAACTATTTTGATGTGGCGTTCCGTAATCATTTCTCGGGAACGGACGGCCCGCTCTACCCAATCCATAAGGGGCCGGTGTTGGTTGAGGCGTTCCAACGATTCTTCTCTTTTATAGGGAATGCGCTTGGTGACTCAAGCCCTCCATCGAATGAATCGTTCTCTTACCAAGGAGGTGGTTGTTCCGGCAGTGCCTGTAATATTTGGGGCTTCACTACTTGGCCCGTTAACGATCCACTGACACTAGCGAGTTCGATGCGTTGGGGCAACTGCGATACCGTGACGGGGACCTGTCGGTTCTTGGCTTCGGAGGTCCCGACCTCTGCGGTTATGCCAGCCGCAACCTATCCCAATGCGGTGGCGTGGCAGAACCCAGCCCCGGCCAATAACAATCTTCCGTGTTCATTGTATTTTCAAACCTCGTCTGGTGCGTGTTCCATCAAGCCCAACGGGGGGACGGGGCTACCGTTCTGGAAAGTGGTCAAGACATGGAACACTTTTCCGACCTCTCCCGCCACCACCCAGACGCAACCTTATCCGCCCATTGGACCGGATCAGAGCGGCGGTCTTTATGTGAATGGGCACGCCTATGATATTCCGGCGGCGGTGGCGTACAAGAGCCTGCCAATCGACATAGCGCAACAGGGGAGCTTCTCTATCGCGGGCTCGTCGTGGTCGGCCACAGCCTGCACTGGTTCGGCCGCTGGTTACACGAACACAATCGCAGGGCCGTGCGAGACGTTGACTATCAACGTGCCTGCTGGTATCGGCAATGGAGCCTATCATCTAGTGGGCGGGTTCCAGTTATCCGGGTTGAATGCGGCATGTCTGCCCACGAGCGGCCCGTCATACACCGGCAGGCCGGATGGTGAGCTTCTGCTGCTAGGCGCGGCGGGAGTAAGCAGCACGCAGGTCAACGTAGTGTACTCACTCGGCAGCGGATCACCCGATAACGGGTCTTCCAATCAATGTACTGGCGGCGGTAGTGGAGCATTTAAGTGGCCCGACATCCGCCAGTTCGATCAGCGGGTTTACATGGCGGACGGCGCGCCTACCGGAACCCCCGTGGTGGCGCTGGATTCCAGCAGTCACAATTTTGGAAATCAGACGGTAGGGGTTCCCTCGGCCGGTTTTGTCGTGACTCTTCAGAATGCCGGCAGCGATGTGCTTGCGATTTCTTCCATTACCCCGAGCGGGGATTTTTCCGATCTGAGTAACTGTCCGATCTCCCCGAGCACGTTAGGAATTGGAAGTTCCTGCACGATCACAATAACATTCACTCCGACCACCACGGGGGCGCGTTCTGGTTCCATTCAGATTGTAGACAATGCGGCGGACAGTCCGCAGGCTATCAACCTGACTGGCAGCGGCGCCTCGGGCGCCCCCTCGGCAGGCTCGGTCGGTTCGGGACTTTCGGCCGGAAGAATTATAATCCAGTGAAAATAATCGCCCGCGCGGCGATCAGTGGCCGCTCTGATCCAGCGCCCGTCCGCCCCTCAGAACATTTTCCACGGCGTGATTGCCTTCGTGACAGGCGTACTCAAATATGTGGTAGTCGCGATCGCGAACTAGAGGAATGGATACTGTCCAGGGCTTTGTGTATTCTGCGGGATCGTCGATCGTGACCTGGTAAGCGATTGTATCGGCGTCCACCCGGCGGAAACGTTCCACGACATGGAGCATCTGGCTCTGAGGGATACCCTTAATCCGGCCCCCGGCTGCGCTGGTTGAGATCCACCCTTTGCCGTTGTAATTCGTCGTGTCTACAACCAAGGTATCGCCTTCCCAGCGGCCGCGCGAATCGCCATCCCACTGTTTGATGCGCGCCGCTACGTGCGTCCGGCCATCGAGGGGAATGATCCGCGCGTTGTGAATCATCTCCGACAGAATCACGACATACCCGGGGGCCTGCACAATCTGGTAGGCATTGTTATAGCCCGCCGGGAACATGGAGGCCGGCACGCCTCGAGTAATACAGCGATCCCACGGACTCATATACTCATAGGAATCGGAGTTGTGCGCGAGATCAAAATCGCGTTGGGCTTCGGCCGATGGTTTGAGCGGCACCCTGCCGTCCGATGGATCAACCACCAGCGATGTTTGGCGCGTCGCCACGACTTTGGTTCCCGAATCGAACCAGAACTGGTTATAGCTGCCAACATCGCCTTCGGTGGGTGCGCCGTCGACGCGCGATCGGGCGGCGCGCTGCTCCAGTTGAGCGGCTTCCTGCTCGCTGAGGACCGCCTTGCCGCCCAGTTCCTGCGGCCGCTCGAACGGGGTGATGGTCGGGTTCGTCCAGGTTCCCTGCAAGTCGGGTTGTCCGTCAGGTGTGCGCGCGGGACTCCAGGCCCTGTGCGGCCGCGAACTCGCTTGCGCGCTATTCGCGTGGGAAGGCGCTTGTGCTGCCAGCGGAAAGAACGAAACAGCCAAACCCGCAATGCCCCCTGCGAGTCCGCGCCCGAGCCCAAAAATGGAAGATCGATGGCCCATCGGAAACCTCCGGCAATTCATTCTATCCGAGGTTTTCGGAATTTGCTCCGACCGGTGTGCGGTCGCGATATAAAACACCGGACTGACCGTCAAGGGATTGTACAACGGCACGATGGAGAGGGTCGCGGGAAGCACTGCGGCGGCTCCGCTGCTCCAATGCGTGGGGTCGCGGCCGGAGCCCGCCAGAA
>DATGII010000041.1:0-10163 GCA_035295805.1 Bryobacteraceae bacterium
CACCTATTGGGAGGGCGCGGTGGAGTATCATGGCAGCCGGCAGGGAGTGGGATATCTGGAGATGACGGGGTATGACAAGGCGATCGGTTTGTAGTGCCTTGACTTCCGCGGCACTGTGTTACTATCCCATTTCGAGGAGAGATCCATCGTGAAAGTCTACGACAGCAAGGACATCCGGAACGTCGGTGTGGTGGGCCACGGCGATTCCGGCAAGACCTCGCTCACCGCCGCGCTGCTGTTCACCGCCGGAGCCACCAACCGCCTGCTCCGCGTGGATGAAGGCAACACGATTACCGATTTTGACGAGGAGGAAATTCAGCGCAAGATCACCATTTCCACCGCCATCGCCGCAGCCGAATGGAAAAAGACCAAGATCAATATTCTGGACACCCCCGGCTATAACATTTTCATTAATGACACGCACGCCGCCCTGGTCGCCACCGATTCCGCCCTGGTGGTGGTCGATGGTGTTGCCGGCGTCGAAGTGCAGACCGAGAAGGTATGGGCCTTCGCCCAGGAATACGGGCTGCCGCGCGCCATTATCATAAATAAGCTCGATCGCGAGCGCGCCGAATTCCAGCGCGCCCTGAGCAGCGTCCAGGAGACCTTCGGCCGCAGCGCGGTTCCCGTCCAGATCCCCATCGGCTCCGAGCGCGACTTCAAAGGCATTGTCGATCTCGTTCGCATGAAAGCCTACACCTACGCGCCCGACGGCGACGGCAAGGGGAAAGAAGCAGACATCCCGGCGGATCTCGCCGATGCCGCCCAGAAGGCGCATGAGGCGCTGGTGGAAATGGTCGCCGAAGGAAATGACGCGCTGATGGAAGAGTTCTTCGAAAAGGGCACGCTGCCCGTCGAACATATCGTGGAAGGCGTCAAGCAGGCGGTCGCGGAGATGCGCATCTTCCCGGTCTTCTGTGCGTCCGCCCTGCACAACATCGGCTCCGATCTCATCCTGAATTTCGTGGCTGAAAACCTGCCCGCCCCCTCCGAACGCGAGGTCCTGGCGCAGGTCGACGGGAAAGAGGCCAAGCGGAAAATCGCGGAAAATGGTCCGGCGTCCGTCTTCGTGTTTAAGACGACCGCGGATCCGTTCGCCGGGCGCATCACCTTCTTTAAGGTGTTGGGCGGCGTCGTCAAAAACGATGCCAACCTGCAGAATCTGACGCGCAGCGCCGCCGAGCGGCTCTCCCACCTGGGCAGCCCGCAAGGGAAGACGCTGCAGCCGGTAACCGAACTGCATGCAGGCGATCTCGGCGCCGTTGCCAAGCTGAAAGATACGCTTACCGGTGACACGCTGGCAGACAAAGGTCTGAATGTGGCGTATCCGCCGGTGAAGCTGCCCGAGCCGTCAATTGCGTTTGCGATCGAGGCGAAATCGCGCAACGATGAGGACCGGATGGGCAACGCCGTCCACCGGATTCTGGAGGAGGACCAGTCGCTGCGGTTCTACCGCGATCCGCAGACGCGCGAATTCCTCTTAGCCGGTTCCGGCCAGCAGCATGTCGAAGTCGTCGTCAGCCGCCTGAAAAAGCGTTACGGGGTCGACGTCACCCTCAAAGCCCCCAAAATCCCCTACCGCGAAACCATTCGCGGCACGGCCGACGTGCAAGGACGCCATAAAAAGCAGACCGGCGGCCACGGCCAGTTCGGCGATTGCTGGATCCGTATGGAGCCGCTCCCGCGCGGCGCCAAGTTCCAGTTTGCCAATGAGATTTTCGGTGGGGCGATCCCGAAGAACTTCATACCGGCGGTGGAAAAGGGCATTGTCGAAGCGGCCGAAAACGGCTTCCTGGCCGGCTACCCCATGGTCGATTTTAAGGTTACCGTATACGACGGCTCTTACCACGACGTGGACTCCTCGGAATTGGCGTTCAAATTAGCTGCCCGCAAGGCCTTTAAAGCGGCGATGCAACATGCTAAACCAGCCTTGTTAGAGCCAATTATGAACGTGGAGATCCAGGCTCCGGTGGAGTATGCGGGCGACCTGATGGGCGACCTGAACGGCCGCCGCGGGCGCATCTCCGGCATGGATACCAAAGGAAACACACAGTTTATCCGCGCCCAAGTGCCCATGGCCGAGATGCTGAATTACCAGAACGACCTGACGGCCATGACCCAGGGCCGGGCGTCGTTCACGATGGAGTTCGACCACTACGATTTTGTTCCACAATTACAAGCAGATAAGATCATTGCGGCGGCCAAGGCCGCCAAGACTGGTATGGAGGAAGAAGAGGAATAGCCGATAGGAGATAGGTGAGGTAAGACCCGGACTTGGAACCATACACCGGGTTAACCCCTAGAATGGGCTGTTGCACGTGTTTAACAAGCTGTAGTAGCCTGTAAGGGTCCTAAGCGGGCACGACCCGTGGAAGTAGCTTTGTTTTCAGTAGTTCGAGGCTAAATGGACGAGCGAACGAAAACGCTATTCTCCGTATTGGCGTGTGGAGCCATAATTCTCACCGCCGGGTGCGGCTACAACCAATCTTCCAAATTCCAGAATTCGTTTCTGCCTCCTCCGCCCCGGACTTCCGCACTGGCGGCGCTGGAAATCGCGGAGCCGCCGGCCGTCCAGCCGAATCTCTTCCTTCAGGACGTTCCGTTGCTCAGTGTTAACGCTATTCCGCGGCGCTCCCGTGCCGACGCCCTGGAACAGCGGGCGGAACAAGCGTTTCAGCGCGGAAAGAACCTATATCAATCCGACGACATCGCCAACGCCCGGCGCGAATTCAACTCTGCTGTCGATTTGATGCTGGAAGCCTCCGAACAGGATCCATTAAATCGCGTGGATTACGAAAAACGTCTCGACGCGATGGTGGATTCGATCCACCGTTTTGACCTGGCGGGCCTGGGAGCGTCGCTCAATATCGAGGATGTCCAATTCGAAAAAGCCCCCCTGGAAGACATCCTGCAGATGACGTTTCCAGTAGACCCCAAATCAAAGGACAAGGTGCGGGCCCAAGTCGCGGCCACGGTCTCGCAGTTGCCCCTGATCGTGACGGACCCGGTGCTCGGCTATATCAACTATTTCTCCAACCGCGGCCATAAAACTCTGGTCGCGGCGACGCAGCGTTCCGGCCGGTACCGTCCGATGATCCAGCGGGTTTTGGCCGAAGAGGGCGTTCCACAGGAATTGATTCATTTGGCCCAGGCGGAATCGGGATTCATGCCGCGCGCGGTCTCCCGGATGAAAGCGGGGGGCATGTGGCAATTTCTGGCCTGGCGGGGGCGCGAATACGGCCTGCTCCAGACCAAGTACACCGATGACCGGATGGATCCGGAAAAGGCCACGCGTGCCGCGGCGCACCATCTGCACGATTTGTACAACGAATTCGGCGACTGGTATCTCGCGATTGCCGCGTACAATTGCGGTCCGGGAACTGTGGAAAAAGCGGTCGAGCGCACCGGCTATGCCGACTTCTGGGAATTGCGGAACCGGGGGGCGCTGCCGGCGGAGACTACCAACTACGTGCCGATCATTCTGGCCATGACCATCATGGAAAAGAATCCGGCCGAGTATGGATTGGACGGCGTGACTATGGATCCGCCGCTGGAATACGACAGTATCGAAATTTCGGCTCCGACCAGTCTGGCGCTGATTTCCGATTTGACGGATACGCCGGCTCCGGAGCTTCTCTCGCTGAATCCGGCGCTTTTGAAGAGCGTGGTTCCGGACGGATATTCCCTGCACGTTCCCAAGGGCAAGGGCAACGAATTAATGACCGCGCTGCAGTTAGTACCGCCGGAACACCGGGTTGCCTGGAGGATTCACCGGGTCTCTGCCGGAGAGACGCTGGCCGCAATTGGGAAGCGGTTCGGAATCGCGTCCTCCAGCATTGTCACGGCGAACGGGCTACAGAAAGCGGAAGCGGCGGAAGGCGATTGGCTGATGATTCCGGCGGCGGTTCGCGCCGAGCCCCCGGCGCGGCGAGCGGTGACCTCCACCGCGGGAAGTCGCAGGCGTAGTACGGCGGCGCGGGGTGCGGCCGCAAAGAGTGCACAGGGTGGCACCTATCGATCCCGAGGCGGCGCGCGCAGCTCCGACAACCTGGTCCACACAGCTGCGCGATAGGCCACGAATTTTCACCGATCCCCTGCTTTTCGCTATTGCCTGACTGTCAAAAAGGAGTATGCTATGGGTGATTGTGCCTGACTACAGGAGGCTTACTGAATGTTTGATCGGCTGATACTTGCACCGCCTACTGAGGACGAGATGGAAGACTTCCACGACTACGATGACGAAGAACACTCGGATCTGAACTCCAAACTCGACGAATACGAAGAGGAAGAGGAGGACGACGAGGAGGAAGTGGAGGTGATTCCGACGCTTGGAAGCCAGCCTACGATGGCTCCCGAGGCTCAGCCGGTGGGACAGGAGTCACAGGCTCCCCCCAAGAAGCCGGTGAAGAAGGCCGCTGCGCCGAAGGCGAAAAAGGCGGCAAAGAAGGCACCAGCGAAGAAGTCACCCGCTAAGAAAGCGGCCAAGAAGGCCCCGGCCAAGAAAGCCCCGGCCAAGAAAGCGGCGAAGAAAGCCCCAGCCAAGAAGGCGGCGAAGCGCGCGCCCGCGAAGAAAGCCGCCAAAAAGGCGGCGAAAAAGGGTGGAGCCCGCAAAGCGGCCAAGAAGGCAGCCAAGCGCCGTAAATA
Organism: Bryobacteraceae bacterium; assembly: GCA_035295805.1. Taxonomy (GTDB): domain Bacteria; phylum Acidobacteriota; class Terriglobia; order Bryobacterales; family Bryobacteraceae; genus PSRJ01. The sequence continues at coordinate 4,645 of DATGII010000041.1, forward strand.
AGTAACCTGACCGAGGGTGCGGCCGGTCCCGGCCGCGCCCGTCACACGCCTTTCTTCACCACTTTCCGGCACCGATCAAAGAGTTCCAGGAGCGCTTCGGCGTGCTCCTCGGCAGAACGCGCCGCGGGCTTTCCGGAAAATCCGGCAGCGGACTGCGAGGCGCGGCCATAGCCGGTGCTGACCGCGATGAACTTCATCAATTCCAGGGCGACTTCATCCTGGCTCCTGGCGGGTCCGGATGCCTGCGCCGCTTCCGCGGCGCTGGGGGGTTCTAATTCGGCCATGAGTGAGCAATTCCTCCGTGTGTTAAAACTCTAGTGTAATCGAGGCCTGCGAGGTCTCAGTGACGGCACGCTGGATCCGCCGCTTTTTTTTCATGCCTCTGAATGCCGTGCGCCACGTCCGGAGAATGCGGGGAGGGGCTCAGGCGCATCTGTTGGAGGCCGACGACGGCAACTGGTACGTGGTCAAGTTTCGGAACAATCCGCAGCACCGCCGCGTCCTGGTCAATGAACTGCTCTCCGCGAATTTCCTCGCGTACCTCAAAATCGCAGCTCCCCAGATCGCGACGGTTCGGCTCACATCGGAGTTCCTGGCAGCCAACCCGGAAATACACATGCAGATCGGATCGCGGCAGATTGAAGTCGAGCCGGGGTGGCATTTTGGCTCGCGTTATCCCGGCGATCCAGGACGCACCGCAGTATACGATTTTCTTCCGGATGCGCTGCTGACACAGGTTGCGAACCGGGAGGATTTCCGGGCGATCCTGGTGTTTGACAAGTGGACGGCCAACGCGGATGGCCGCCAGTGCATCTTCTATCGGGCACTGGTCCGCGGCGACCGAGGCGGCGAGACCAGCTCCGGGCGGCCGCGCTTCGTGGCACAGATGATCGACAACGGGTATGCGTTCAACGGGCCCCATTGGGATTTCCCGGAGTCGGCATTGCAAGGTCTGTATGCGCGGCGGGTGGTTTACGAATCGGTGCGTTCGCTCGACGATTTCCAGCCGTGGCTGGAACAGGTGATGCACTTCCCCGAGGAGGTGATGGACCGGGCCTGGAAAAGCCTGCCGCCGGAATGGACGGATGGGGAGGACGAGGCGCTCGAGCGCCTGCTGGAAGAGCTCTTTGCACGGCGGCGCCGCTTACCGGAATTGATTACGGCCTGCCGGGAGGCGCGGACAGACCCGTTTCCTCTCTGGAAATAATGCTGCGAGCGAGACGGTGGGCGGTAGCCGGGGCCATCAGGATTCCATTCCGATAATGGCCATACGCCAGCCACAACGAGGTATCGCCGGCGCGTCCCAAGGCGGGCTGACTGCCCTCGACCGCCGGGCGGAATCCCAGCCATTGTTCCGCAGGATGGCAGTGAGCCAGAGCGGGGACAATGCCCACGGCGCGGGCATGGATATCGGCCGCGATCGCGGGATCCAGGGTCCGATCAAAACCGGCTTCCTCGGAGGATGCGCCGGCAACCGTCAGTCCGCTGCTCCGCTGCAGAACGTAAGTGTGTCCGCAACGGAGAAGGGGACCGACCGAATGAGGTTCGAGATGGAAACCAATCAGGTGGCCGCGGACGGGAAAGGCGCGCGGTAGCGTCAGACCTTCGACGGGAATTTCACTGCTCCAGGCGCCCGCGGCCAGCACCGCAGCCAGTGACTCGATTTCCCCCTCGGCGGTGCGGACCCGAACCGTATCGCTGCGCGGCCGGAAGCTGGTCACGCGCACGCCTTCCCGAACATCGACGCCTCGCGCGAGGCAAGCCGCACGAAGAGCGGTCATAATATCGCGCGGGTCCACTAAAGCATCCCGGGGATAGAAGAGGGCGCCGGCAGCATCCTGGCGGGCCAGGGGAGCGTGCTTCCGGACGTCGTCGGGACTGAGGGGACACGACGGGATGCCGAGAGCGGTCTGCCGTTCTCCGCGAGCTTGTAGCGCCGCCCAGTCGGCGTGCGAAATTGCCAGCTCGATGCCGCCGAGCCGCTGAAAATCGATGGGGACTCCGGTCTCCTCCTGGAGCTCCGCCACAAAGCCGGGGTAAAGCGAGAGGCTTTCGGCGGCCAGATCGTGCCAGAGCGACCGCTCCTGAAACTCACCGCCCGGGGCCAGCATGCCGGCGCCGGCGGAGCTGGCCTCGCCGCCCATGCGGCCCGCGTCGAGCAGCGTCACGCGCAGACCCTTTTGCGCAAGGCGCCAGGCGAGGGAAGCCCCGATAATGCCGGCCCCGGCGATGGTTACATCACTGCGCATGGCCTTCGATCAGGAGATCTGGGGCAGCGGCACGGGAGAACGTCCGCCGAAAATCTGGTGGAACATGCGCAGGACCTCGTCATGCAGCGTCCCGTTGTCGGCCAACAGATGATCGGAAGTGGTGATGCCGAGCGGCCGGCCGTTCATATCGGAGACGTTCCCGCCAGCCTCGGTGACCAGCAGGCTGCCGGCGGCCTGGTCCCAGGGCTTCAATCCGAATTCCCAGAAGAAATCGAGGCGGCCGGAGGCCACATAGGCCAGGTCGAGGGCCGCCGAGCCGGTGCGGCGTACGCCATGCGAGGCCATGGCCAGCTGATAGTAAAAATGAATGTTGATGTTGTGATGGCGCTTGCGGCTGGGAAAGCCAGTGGAGGCGAGGCTTTCGGAGAGCCGCTGCGCACCGGAGACCCGAATCCGCCGGTGGTTCAGATAAGCGCCGGCGCCCCGTTCGGCGGTGAACAATTCCTGCCGGATGGGATCGTAAATCACACCGGCGATGACTTCTTCGGCGCGCGCCAGCGCCAGCGTGACGTTGAACATGGGGAAGCCGTGGGCGAAGTTCGTGGTCCCATCGAGCGGGTCCACATACCAGCGGTACTCGGAAGAACCCGGGCAGCCCCCGCCCTCCTCGGCGACAATTCCATGCGTGGGAAAATACAGACGGAGCTTTTCCACCACAAACTTCTCGGAGAGGCGGTCGGCTTCGGTAACCAGGTCGAACTCGCCCTTCAACTCGAACCTAACCCGGCGCTCGAAGTAATGCGCCAGAAGCGCGCCCGCCTCCCGGGCAATATCAACCGCGGTTTCAAGGTATTGCATCGCAGGAGAGCGGCCGCTCAGGGTTCTTCCTGGAGATACTTGATGTCGTGTTTGAAGATGAAGAGATTCGGTGCGCCATCACGGGTGAGGCGAATGAAAGAATGATCGTAGTATTCCACGATTCCGACGACTTCTTCGCCATCGGCCATCTTCACGCGGACCGGCGTGCCCTTTTCGATAAGCTGTTTGAGATACTTGGCTTCTTCGAAGGTCTGCTCGGGGGCCCGGGATTTTCCGCTACCGTGTTGTGACGTACTCACTTCTCCTGACGCTTCTTTCTGCTCTCCGGACTGACCGAAATCCGGGCATTCGGCGGACCCTCGCCGCCCTCCGCCTCCCCATAATAGCCGTTGCGCGCGGAGACCCGCAAATCCGGGCGGCTGACCTTGATTTCAAGCCGGTGAAATCGGTCTTTTGTCAGGGGAACATTGTGGGGATAAAAACCGAGCAGATACTGGGTACGAAGCTCGTCGATGATGTCGGTAAAGGCGCGATCCAACTCCGGGCCGACGGTAGGGAGGAAGGTGCGGCCGCCGGTGCCGTCGGCCATGAACTTCAGCGCGTTTTCGCCGCCGATATTGCGGCCGGCGTCATTGGTGATGGGAATCACGACCACCGGGTAGATAACGGCGTCGGCGAGCTGGGCCGCTTCCAATGCTTCCTTCAGGGTTTTGGAGCTGGTGGTATCGCCGCCGTCGGTGACGATGATCATAACCTTCCGGCCTTCGCGGTCTTCCAGATCGCGCGCGGCCAGATAAATGGCGTCGTATAAAGAGGTGCCGGCCTCGCCATGAAGGGTTTTCAGAGAATTCGCGAGTGAGGCCTGGTTGTGCGTGAAATAGTTGTTGCGCACGATCTGCCAGTTGAAGTTGTACAAGGCCACCATATCGCGCGGGTTGCCCTCGGAGAGCAAGGCCTTGAGAAAACGCGAGGCGGAATCGATTTCGTACTTTAACTCTTTGGCGGTGGAGCCGCTGGTATCGACCATCAACGCCACAGAAAGGGGCTGGTCCGACTGCCTCTCGAAAAGGGCGACATCCTGGGGCGCACCATTGTCGAGGATTTGAAAATCGTCCTTGCGGAGCGCGCTCACCAACTCGCCCGATTGGGTCTTAACCGTGACGACGATGTGCACCAGGTTGACGTTGACGCGGATCACCGGCTGCTGTTGCGCGAAAACCAAGGCGCCCGGCGCGGCCGCCAGTCCGAGGAGAAGATTAACCCACGGCCGGCGCATTCCGGTCCCACTCTCCTTCCACCCACACTTCGCCGTCGACGAAGTGCTCCTTCTTCCAGATGGGCACCAGTTTTTTGAGCCGGTTAATTCCTTCCAGCGCCGCTTCGAACGCTGCCTTGCGATGGGGCGCGGTGACGATGACCGCGACGCTGGTCTCGCCGACCAGCATGCGGCCCAGCCGATGGACCATAGCAACGCGCGTGACCGCGTAGGAGCCTGCGATCTCGCACCCGATCTGGGCCAGCATCTTCAAAGCCATGGATTCGTAACACTCGTAATCGAGGTACATGGTGGGGCGGCCCTTGGTGTTATTGCGCACCACACCTTCAAACGTGATGACCGCGCCATCGCCGCCGGTGAGGATCCGGGCAATGACTTCGCGCGTGTCGATTGGGCCGCGAGTGAGCGCGAAATAATGGCCGCCGGTTTCGATTTCGACCGGCTCGTAATCGGAGCCGCCGCTCACGGGCGGAAGAAACGCGATTTCGTCGCCGTCGGACAGCGGGGTGGCAGGGTCGGCGAATTCCTGGTTTCGCGCCGCCACGATGCTGGGAGCGAGTTCGCGCAAGCGCGGATGGCAGCCGGCATATCGCTCAAAGACCGTGCCCAGACTGGCGCCGTCGGGCACATCAATTTCCTCCGACGGCCGGCCGACGAGGTCCTTCAGCATACCGAAAAACAATACCCGTAAGTGCATGAATTGGCGGTAATCTACAGTCTAACAGACGCCTCCCGGCGGACCACCGTTGCATGCGATGATTGGCGTCGGGCCGCCTATGGCGCCAGGTAGATCGGCCCGGCGGCAACCAGGGTATAACATGCCTGTGCAAGAATGGCGGGATGCAGCCTTCTTCCTGGAGCACGCGTGGATTAGCACCGCTGATCGCCGCCGGTGTTTTGGCGCTTTTCGGGACAGCGGAGAAGTCACAGGCCCAAAATCTGGTGATCACGAATGCGCGAATCATCGTCGGCAACGGCCAGGTGATCGAGCGCGGAGGGATCGTGGTGCGCGATGGGCGCATTGCCGCAGTGGTCTCGGGGGAAGCGCCCGCCGTCCCTCCCGGAACACTGACCATCGATGCGAGCGGCTTCACGGTGATGCCGGGCTTCATTGACGATCATCGGCATCTGATCGGCCGCGCCGAGAATTTTTTCGCGGGCCGGGCGAATAAGGAAATGATGGAGCTTCTGGAATCGGGTGTCACCACGGTGCA
>DATGII010000042.1:0-4869 GCA_035295805.1 Bryobacteraceae bacterium
CGGACGGAAGCTGGTACGGGCGTTGGGGCGTGGATTACATTTATGGCACGTTTCTGGCGCTGCGAGGCCTGGCAGCCGCGGGTGTCAGCGATCGCGAGGCGTATGTGCAGCGCGCGCTCGAATGGGTGCGCTCCATCCAGAACTTCGATGGCGGATGGGGAGAAAGCTGCGAGAGCTACAAGCTGGGCAGTTACGTCGCGGCCGCCAGCACCCCCTCGCAAACCGCCTGGGCAGTCCTGGCGCTCCTGGCCGGAGGCGATACCACGAGCATCACCCTTCACGACGGCATCGAATACCTGGTGCGAACACAGAAGTCGGGCGGCGATTGGGACGAGGAGCTGGCCACCGGCACCGGATTCCCTCAGGTTTTTTATCTCTGTTATCACTTGTATCGGAATTCGTTCCCGCTGCTCGCTCTCAATACTTATCTCAAGGTGAAGGCCGCCGAGGGCGCGTCCAAATGAGAGGATCCGCCCAAGCGAATTTGCGAGCCTGCGGGGTGTGAAGCCGACGCTGGTCACCGGCGCAACGGGGTTTATCGGCTGGCACATCGCAAAGAAGCTGCTGGAACGAGGCGACCAGGTTCGAGCGCTGGCGCGGGCGGCCAGCACGGTTCGCGAACTGGACGTCGAGATCGTGCGCGGCGATCTGCGCGATCCGGACTCGCTCGCGCGGGCTGTTCAAGGCTGCGGCGTCGTCTTTCACGTGGCCGCCGATTATCGGCTGTGGGCCAGGCAGGAGCGGGAGCTGTTTCAGTCCAACGTTGACGGTACCCGCAACCTGCTCACTGCAGCGCGCGATGCGGGCCTGGAGCGCGTCGTTTATACCAGCACCGTGGGGTGCATTGGAATCCCGTCCGACGGGCTGGGGCGCGAGGATGTCGGGATTCGCGGGGATGAAATGACAGGAGCCTACAAGAGATCGAAGTTCGAGGCGGAGCAAGTGGCCCTGTCTTTCGCCCAATCTGGATTTCCCGTCGTGATCGTGAACCCCACCGCGCCGGTCGGCGATCACGATTTCAAGCCCACCCCGACCGGAAAGATAATCGTCGATTACTTGAAAGGCGCGATGCCGGCTTTCGTCGACACGGGTTTAAATCTTGTGGATGTTTCCGACACCGCCGACGGCCATTTGCGGGCGCTCGAACGCGGGCGGCCCGGTGAGCGCTACATACTCGGCTCTGAGAATCTGACACTACAACAGATTCTGGTCCGTCTGGCCGCGGTGACTGGCGGTTCGGCGCCGCGCTGGCGGATCCCGCATGCCGTGGCGTTCGCGGCTGGAGTCGCGAGCACCGGCTGGGCGAACCTCACGGGGCACGAGCCGAGAGTGCCGCTGGACGCGGTGCGGATGGCGCGCAAGAAGGTATTTGTTTCGATCGACAAGGCGAAACGGGAATTGGGATTCGAGCCCGCTGCCGTGGACGGCGCTCTGGTGCGGGCGGTGGACTGGTTTCGCGCCAACGGTTACGTTTGATCGCATTTATCGCGGCGGAAGCGCGGGAGTTTGAGGGACTGCTGCGGCACGTCGCGGGGGTAAGGAAGCTGGACTCGTCCTTGGATTTCGCCCGCGCCGGAAAGTTGTGCGACAAGCCGGTGGTGCTCATGGCGAATGGGCCGGGACCGGAGCTGGCCGGGAAGGCGGCGGATGCGGCCCAGGAGCTAGGGGGATTGGAAGCATTGATCAGTACCGGTTTTTGCGGGGCACTCGATCCCGTCTTGCGGGTTGCCGACGTTTTCGTTGCGACTGAGGTGAGATCGAGCGGCGCTACCTTTGCTGCTCTGGAACCGGCCGGACGCCGCGCTCCGCACACCGGAGCGCTGATCTCGCAAAATCGAGTCGCGACCACGGCGGAGGAGAAGGCCGAGCTGCGCCTCACCGGCGCGGCCGCGGTGGAAATGGAAGCCGCGGGTGTGGCCGCCCGCGCGGCCAGGTGGAGCGTCCCTTTTTACGCGATTCGCGTCGTCTCAGATACCGCCGCGGAAACCCTGCCTCTGGACTTGAACCGCATGAGAGACCGCCAAGGGCGCTTTGGCCGCGCCCGCATCGTTGGCGCTGCATTGCTCCGGCCCCGGCTGTTTCCGAAGTTGATCGATTTACAAAAAAGAAGTGCTGCCGCCTCGGCCGCGCTGGGAGATTTTCTTGCCGACGTTCGATTCTGAAGTCATCGCGCCCCCCGACACCATGCGGGCTGCCGTCTACACCGGACAAAGTACCGTATCGGTGGAGCAGATCCCTACTCCGAAAATCGGCCCGGGTGAGTTGCTGATTCAAGTGGAGAGCTGCGGGATTTGTCATACCGATCTGAAGAAGATCGAATACAATCTGCTTGCACCGCCGCGCGTCTTCGGCCATGAGACCGCCGGCATTGTCGCCGCGGTGGGCCGAGGAGTGCGCGACTATTCCATTGGCGACCGCGTCGTCGTTTTCCATCACATCCCGTGCCGGGAGTGCTTTTACTGCCGCCACAAGCTCTACGCGCAATGCGCGACTTATAAAAAAGTGGGTGTCACTGCAGGCTATGAACCGGCCGGCGGCGGATTCTCGCAATATGTCCGCGCCATGGATTGGATCGTTCCGAGCGGAGTCGAGAAGATTCCGGCGGGCGTCTCTTTCGATAGCGCCTGTTTCGTCGAACCCCTCAACACCTGTCTCAAGGGCGTGGTGCAAATGGATTTGCGGCCCGAAGACGTGGTCGTGATTCTTGGCCAGGGACCCATCGGGCTTTTGTTCACCATGTTGGTGAAACGGCAGGGATCCACCATGGTGACCACCGACACCATGCCGCATCGCCGCGAGCTGTCGACCGAGTTCGGTGCGGCGGCGGCGTTGGACCCTCGCGATCCGTCGCTCGAAGAGCGAATCCAGCAAATGACCGGCGGCCGTGGCGCCGATGCCGTAATCGTGGCCGCGTCCGCTCCAGGGATCGCCGAGCAGGCTGTTCGCTACTCACGGCCGGGTGCGCGCATTCTGCTGTTTGCCCAGACTTCGCATAAAGAGCGGATCGAGCTTTCCGGCGCCGACATTTGCGTGGGCGAGCGGACCATCTTCGGCTCTTATAGCGCATCGATCGATATCCAGAAGGAATCGGCCGAACTGATCTTCAGCGGTGCGCTTCCCGTGGAGCGATTGATCTCTAACCGCTTTCCTTTGAACGAGATTCGACAGGGGATCGAGCTGGCATTGCATCCCCAACCCCAATCGTTGAAAATTGTAGTGCGCCCCCAAGAATGACCCTAGTGGACACAGAGATGAAAGCCGCCGTTCTGTATGGCAGGGAGGAACTGCGCGTTGAGTCGGTTCCGGTGCCTACCATCGGCCAGGGCGACGTTCTGGTGCGAGTGCAGGCCGCGCTCACCTGCGGGACCGACGTCAAGGTATTTCGTCGTGGATACCACGCCCGCATGATTGTTCCACCGGCCTTGTTCGGCCATGAACTCGCGGGCGACATCGTCGCCATGGGTGAGGACGTTCGAGGATTCCATATCGGCCAGCGCGTGGTGGCCGCCAACTCCGCGCCGTGCCTGCAGTGTTATTACTGCCGCCGCGGCAACGAAAACCTCTGCGAGGATCTGCTATTCAATAACGGGGCGTATGCGGAGTACATCCGGATTCCGGCGCGGATCGTGCAGCGCAACATGTACGTATTGCCGCCCCAGGTCAGTTATCAGGACGCGGCGCTGTCAGAGCCCCTGGCGTGCGTTCTGCGCGGCCTGGACGAGACTGGCATTCGCAGCGGCGACTCGATGGCCATCATCGGCCTGGGCCCCATCGGCATGATGTTCGTCCGCATGGCCAAAGCCTACGGAGCACGGGTGATCGCGATCGGGCGCCGCCAAACGCAACTGGATCGCGCGGCCAGGATGGGTGCCGACGAGCTGGTGCTCTCCCGTGAAGGGGGCGATACTATTGCCCGCGTTCGCGAGCTCACCGGCGGATACGGCGTGGATGTAGCCATCGAGGCCGTGGGGCAGCCCGACTCCTGGGAAACCGCTGTCCGGCTGCTGAGGCGCGGCGGCGTCGTCAATTTCTTTGGCGGCTGCCCGAACGACAGCAGCATTAGTCTCGATACCTCGCTGCTGCACTACTCCGAAATTACCTGCAAGGCGAGCTTCCACCACACGCCCGCTCACATCCGCAAAGCACTCGATTTTGTATCCCGCGGCGTGATCAGCGCCCAGGATTTCGTGAATCGCGTGGAGCCGCTGACCAATCTTCTCGAAGTAATGCGGCACCTGATGAGCCACAACGGGCACTTGAAGACCGCCATCATACCGTAGTGCCGCTGCTCGCTCCTAAGGATTACGTCCAATCCCCCGAGACCGTCGGGATCACTTATACCAAGGAGTCCGCCGAAGAGTACACGCGCTGGCTCGCCACGCATCATTACGAGAATTTCCACGTTGTTTCGTTTCTTCTGCCCAAGCGGCTGCATCAGGATTTTTACAACGTCTACTCGTTCTGCCGCTGGGCGGACGACTTGGGCGATGAGATCGGCGATCAGGCGGAGAGCCTGCGTTTGCTCGCCTGGTGGCGCGGCGAACTGGAGGCGATGTACGCCGGTGAGGTCCGGCATCCGGTCTTTGTTGCCCTTCTCGACACGGCGCGAAAGCACGATCTTCCGAAGCCGCTCTTTTCCGACCTGATCAGCGCCTTCGAGCAGGATCAGACCGTTCTGCGCTATGCCAACTGGGATGAGGTTTTCGGTTACTGCCGCTATTCGGCGAACCCGGTGGGACGGCTGGTGCTGCGGCTGTGCGGGTATGCCGACGACGAGCGCGACCGCATGTCGGACGCCACCTGCACCGCCCTCCAGCTCGCCAATTTCTGGCAGGATGTGACGGTGGATTGCGAAAAAAACCGGGTTTA
>DATGII010000043.1:0-4559 GCA_035295805.1 Bryobacteraceae bacterium
GCGCCGCTGCTGGCGGTTTCTCCGGGACAGATCAATGCCGTGATGCCGTGGAACGTGCTGCCCGCCGGCGCACAAACCGGTACGGCGCAGGTGGTAGTGACCAGCAATAACGTGCCTTCGGCGCCGGTGGCCATTCCGGTCGCGGCGGTTGCGCCGGGGCTGTTCCGCCTGGGACCCGACGCCAGCGGCACCTTCTGGCCTCTGGCTTATAACAACAACGATGCTTCGCTGGCGCTGCCGCCGGGTACGTTTGCGCCGGCGTTTGTCGCGCGTCCGGCCAAGATCGGCGATCCCGCGACGCTGGCGATCTGGGCGACCGGACTCGGACCCGTTACGGTGACGCCCGCGGACGGCAACCCGCCCTCCGGCGAGAGCGATACCGTTACGAAACCGACGATCCTGATCGGCGGAGTTCCGGCGCAGGTGGTGTTCTCGGGCCTGCAAGGTCAGTATCCCGGCGTGTACCAGATCAATGTGATCGTGCAGCCGGGAACGCCGACGGGGAATTCCGTGCCGATTCAACTCAAAATGGGCGGTACGACGATCACCGATCAGTTGAATATGGCGGTGACGAACTAAGGGGCTGAGTCAAACTCACTGTTCCGCGGTTCGCTGGCGCTGGTACGCGGTCTTGAGGTACTTGCCGGCTTCGTCCTGTGCGTTTTGCGTGTTGTCCTTGGTACGGACGGCCAGGTTGTATTCGTTCACGGCCCGGTCGCGCTGGCCGGTGATGTCGAAGATCTTGCCGAGGTTGATGTGCGACCAGACTTCGGTCCATTTCGGCATCAGGTCGCCGTTGAGCGCTTCGCGGAATTCGTTGGCCGCCGATTGATAGTTGTTCTGCAGGAAGAAAACCTCGGCGATGCGGTAGTGCGCCAGTGAACTGGTGCGGTTCGTCTCGAGCGCTTTTTGATACTCCTTGAGCGCTTCGCCGTACTCGCTCAACTCGGCGAACTGCTCGCCGCGCCGGATCGCCACCGCCACGCGCACGTCATTGCTGTAGCGCAGCACTCGGTTATTGGGATCGATAATCACGTTCTTCGGTTTACCGAACGTGTCGACCGAAAACTCCGAAGAGGTTCCGGCCACTTCGACGCGCTTTTCCTCCGGATTGCCTTCGGTCTCGATTTTGAGATCGACCGGCATGCGGAAGGTATCAAGGTCCTGCGACACTTTGCCCATGACCCGGAAGCCTTTTTGCGTGCGGTAAATCGTGTACTCCAGCTTGAATTCCGGCGCGCCGCTCGATTCGATCCACTGGATGAAGAAGTATCCGAGATCCTGCCCGGCGGCATTCTCCGCGACTTTGCGGAAGTCGTCGGTGGAGGCTGACTTCCAGGCGAATTGCTGGGCATAATTCTTCAGCGTCAGGAAGAACTTGTCATCGCCGATGACATAGCGGAGCATGTTCAGCACGCCGGCGCCCTTGCTGCCGGTGAGCGCCCACAATTCCGGGGAATAATCCTCCAGGCGCGCGGCCTGGATGATTGGCACGTTGTCGATCGTCAGGCCTTCCACCATCACGTCGCGGAGCTGCGACTCCATGGCGCCCCGACCATTGAGATGTTCGGTCCACAACAGCTCGGAATAGGCCGCCAGGCCGTTGGTGAGCCACAAGTGATTGCGCGAGACCGGGGAGACCTGCTCTTCGAACCACTGGCGTGAAATCTCGTTGGCCAAAAGCTTGCCTTGCGGCTCGCGGCCGATGCCGCGCGGGCTGAGGAAAAGCAGGCCGGGCGCGGCATAGCCGTTGGGCGCGCCGTCTTCGGTCTCGACTACGGTTAAATTCGCGTACGGGGGCAGGCCGTAAAGGCCGGTGAAATAGGACATCACTTTGCCGATTTCCTGCCCGTACGGCTGCGCCATGTTCGCTTCGCCGCCGCGGAAGTACAGCTCGGTGGTCACGCCTTCGGACTGGACCTTGGCCGGATCGCCCTTCACCACCGCGAAGCTGCCGGGGAACGACGGTCTTTCGAATTTGAATTCGTAGGCGGTTTTGTCGGCGACCGTGGTGTGCGTTTCGAGTCCGCTCGCGACGACGGAGTAACCCATGGGAACCGTGATCCGGATGTTGGCGGCGAACCGGTCGGCGGTGTACCCGCTGACCGGGAACCAGCGGCCGGGATACAGGAAATACGCAAAATCGGGGTGGATGGCCGCGAACTTAATGCCGTAAACCGGCGAATCCTCCTGGCCGCTCAGGCGGCCATCGTACTGGAACGTGACGGTGGCGGGCTGGCCCTTGGGCAGCGGCTGGTCGAAATTCAGCCGCACCGTAAAATCCTGCTGGTTCCGCGAGGCCGGAATCTGCTTACCCTGGCTATCCACCACACGCGAGACATTCAGCGCGTTGTTCAGCTCGAAGGTGGCCGAGATGGTGTTGTCGTCGATCGGGATGAACTGCACGGTGGTTTTGGCGCTCAGCGATTGCGTGTTCGGATTCACGTCGGCATCGATGGCATAAGCGACCACACGGATGCGGTTCCGGCGCTCCTGCGCCGGCGCGGCGAACGACGCAGCGAGCAGCAAACCGGCCGCAACCAGGGCCGGCGCGCGGTGGCGGAGATTATGAAACATGTGCAACTTGTCCTTCCCAAATCTCTTGAATGATGGCGGCAGCCCGGTGCGGAGCGCTGTCGCCGCCGGATAGCCGCTGCCGGACCTCGGCCAGCCCTTCGCGCATGGCCGCCCGGGCGGGCGCGTCGTCCAGAAGGCGCCGGGCTTCGGCGGCCAGGCGTGCCCCGGTCATTTGTCCCTGCATCAACTCCGGCACCACGGCGCGGCCGGCAATTAGGTTCACCATGGAATAAAAAGGTACGCGAACCAGCATCTTGCCCATCGCCCAACTCAGCGCGGTGACCTTGTAAAACGTGATCATGGGAGTGCCGAGCAGAGCGGCTTCCACGGTCACGGTTCCGCTGGCGGCCAGCGCCAGATCGGCGTGGGCGAGGGCATCCCAGCTTTCTCCCTCAATTACGCGAATTGGCGTAATGCCCATCCGATCCCGAAAGAAGTTTCCTCCCGTAGTGGCCGAAGCCGGCAGGACAAAATTCGTGCTCTGGTCCCGGTCGAGCCGCGCGGCGGAGTCCAGCAGCGCAGGCAGATGGCGCGCCGCTTCGCCGCGGCGGCTCCCGGGAAGTACCACTATCAATGGACGGTCGGGGGCCAGATCGTGTTTCCGAAAAAACGCCTCGCGGCTCAGGGACGGGCGGACCAGCCCGGCCAGGGGGTGGCCGATGTAACTCGCCGACACCCCTTCGCGGCGGAAAAACTCCTCTTCGAAGGGGAAAATACAAAGCAGACGGCGGATGCTGCGGCGCATCTCCTTGAGCCGCCCTTTGCGCCAGGCCCAGGCCTGCGGGGCGACCAGGTAAAACACCGGGATTCTCTCGGCATGCAGCTGCCGCGCGAGGCGCAGGTGAAAGTCCGGCGAATCCGTGAGAATCGCGAAGTCGGGGCGCTCCCCGCGGGCCGTTTTCAGTACTTTGCGATACTCCCCGTAGATCCGCGGAATATGCGCCGCCACTTCCACCAGGCCGACGACCGCCAGGCTGGCCGCGTCCACGATGGTGCGGACGCCGGCCGCCCGCAAACGGGGCCCGGTGCATCCCCAGAACTCCGCATCCGGCCAGAGGCGGCGTAGCTCCTCCACCAGCAGGGCGGCGTAGAGGTCGCCCGAAGCTTCTCCCGCCGAAATCAGGATCTTCGGGTGCATCTGAATACGAGTGTAGCGTGCCGGCTTTGGCGCGTGCTGCTCCCTGATACAATCGACACGGGATGTCCGCCGAAGCCGACCTGTCGAAAATGAGCGTGGAAGAGATGGCGGCGCGATTCCGCGGCGAAATGATCCCGCTCACCAGCAAGTTTTCTTATTTCAGCACGCTGCCGATGGCGGAAGAGGATCTGCGGCAGTACCTCCACGATCCGATCGCGGCCGTTTCGCCCACCGCGGCAGCCACGTTGCCGCGGACCCACATCATTCTGGCTCCTTACCTGGAAAAGGGAAATGGGAAGACAGGCGATGGCGTCAGTTTCGAGCGGCCGGCCGAGGGACGGGCAATCCTCTCCTCGCGTCGGGAAATCAAAGACGAGGCGGTCCTGGCGCTCGGCATCAAGGAAATCGAAGTCGCCGATTATCATTACCAGCTTTATAATTCTCTGGCGGCCATGATCGCCGATCACCTCGCCCCCGAATTGCAGGAGCGGTTCAATCGCACGATCCGCGAAGAGCTGAGCGCGGAAGTTCACGGCGAAGTGGATGAAAAAAGCTGGCACTTGAAGCAGGCCCTGCTGCGGCGGCAAACTAACGTCCGCAAAGAGACCAAGCTCTTTCGCGAGTACGCCCGCCAGGCCTTCGAAGACACTCTCACCCTGTATCTGCACGGCACCTGCTGCGACATCGACGTGGAAACCGGCCCCCGGCAGATGGCCAGCCGCTACCTGCGGCGCCGCCTGGAACTGCTCTACTCCCTGTATCCGCCACCGGACGGCTACGCGGTCTTCCCGGAACAGCTTAAGAAGCGTTAGGCGCGGAGTCCGGAAACTCCGCCAGCAGTTCC
>DATGII010000044.1:0-5314 GCA_035295805.1 Bryobacteraceae bacterium
CATCCAACGCCACCAGGCCGCCGGGCAGCAGAATCGAGGCCGAAAGCTCCAGATCGTGAAGAGTCTCCGCTCGTGAGTGGCCGCCATCGACGTGGCAGAATGAGAAGTCGCCGCGGAAGGCGCTCCGATCGAGTGTTCCCGAAGCAGACACCATCGGCGTCACGAAGTCGGTCTTGCCGAAAAAGTCGCGCATATTCCGCTCGAAAATTTCCCGATTTCCCGACCCCGAACGCGACGTGTTTTGAGATTGCAGGGACTCAAACAAGTCCACCACATACAGCTTGGCGGTGGGCGCGCGGAGTGCGGCGATGGCAATCGTGGATAGCCCGTGGTGGACGCCGATTTCCAGGACATTGGCGCGGATTCGGTGCCCGGCCAGCAGTTCGTGATACGCCATGAACATCAGGCCGGCGTCGTACGAAAACCAGCCCTCGATGCGGTGAAACGCTTCGAGGTATTTGAGCAGGAAGCTTGGCTTCACGTCACGATTGTAGCGGATCGACAGGATCCCGCCCGCGTGACACTCCACTCCCGCGCTGCGTGTCGAAAGCGCTGCGATTAGAACGAAATCACGATTTGCACGCGCCGGTCCCGCGCCGCCGGCGCGCTCGCCCCACCCCGCACCGAGATCTGGTTGGGTGTGAGTCCCAGCGCCACCAGGCGGTTGCGCACCGCCTCGGCCCGTTCCCAGGATTGCAGCTCGGCGCTATCAATATAGCCGTCCACCTGAACCTGGACACCGGGCTGCGCCAGCAGCGATGCCAGCGGGCCCAATTTCTCCGAGATGCTGCTCAAAAGATTGCTGCCGTCGAATGCATTATCCGGAAGCACCACCACCACGCCGTTCGCGGTGTCCTGGCTGAGGAGTGAGCCGTCCAGCCTGCGGTGCAGAGAGGCGCGCAATTGCTGCTCCGGCGCCAGTCGATTGGCTTCATTCATGCCGCGCTGTGGGCCGGCCGGCGCGGGAGCGGTGGCACGGTTGGCATTTTCGCCCTGGCGTTGCTGGCGCCGCTCGGCAATCGTCCGCGCGTCGGCGGCGGCCTGAGTGGCCTCGCGCGCGTTCTCGATGACCAGGTTCTCATTCCGCTTGGTGGCATTGAGGCGCTGCGCTTCCGCCAATGCTCGCTGAGCGGTGTCGAACGCAGCCGCCGCGTACTGGTCCGCGTGGTCGGCCCGCGCGAGTGCCACTGCGTTCTGAGCCTGATAGAGCTCCATTAGCGCCTCATACTGTTTACTGGATACTTTCGCCGCCGGCGCGGCCGGTTGCGATTGGGCCTGCCACGTGTAAGCGCCCCGCGCCATTAACTCCGGGTCAATCTGAACAGCCGCCACCTTTCCGACGGTATCCTGGCGAAGACGGTTTTCCAGAACCACCACATTGCTCGGCTGGCGCACTGCCGCATAAGGTTCGGCCGTCATTATCATGGCGAAGGTCGACAGGTCCGTTGTCACGCGCACCCGGCCGCGATTGGAACTATTGGGAATTACTTCGCCGAGATTGCGTGCCGCGCCTTCGGGGCTGATTGCCCAGAGGACGTAAGTCAAATAACCCGCTCCAAAACGCGAAGGCGGCAGCAAGTTCTCGAACTTCGCATCGATTTCCGTGTGCCCCCGCTCCGGCGTTACCGTGGCTTCCCCTTTCCCGTCCGCCAATACAACCGTGCCCCGAAAGTCGATCTTCGTGGGACGGGCACCATATTTGTAAGTAACTGCGTTCAACCCGTGCTCCTCGATGGTGACGCGGTAAATCGGCACCTCCCTGTTGGAAGAGCCTTGGCGCACGGCTTGATTTTCCAGCCCGGTGGAGCATGCCACGCATACCACCGTAAACAGGGCGGCCTTGGCCCACGTTCCAGACATCAGAGCCTCCTGAACTCGCGTTAGTGCATGCCGCGGGCCGTCGGAATACCAGGCCGCACGGCATCGAAGTTGTAAGAGAGTTTGCAACTTTCGGGGCGTCTCTCCCCCGCACTCGAAATATTTGGCGCGGTAGCGCACAAATCAGCACTGGCGCGCGGGCCACACCTCGGAAATTCTTTCCCGACCAAGCGCGCCGATTACGTCGAAATTTCCAAGCCCGTTGAGTGTATCGGGGCACCCTATTTGCTTCGGGGACATAATTCCGAAAACACTTCCATCCCGGTCCGGCGTGTTAATTTGCCACCAGGAGGTCCCCACGGTGACGCTCAAGAATCGAATGCTCCTTGTCTTGTTGCTCCTCGGCGCGATGGGAACGGCGCTCGCGCAGAGTCGAGGCGGCGCGGTAACGATCCGCACGACCTTGATTTCCCCGCTCATCGCCCTGCTGGCGGGAATCTTGATCTTAATCGTGCCGCGAGTGCTGAACTATGTTGTAGCCGTTTATCTGATTTTGATCGGGCTGATTGGCCTTTTTGGCATCTAGGTATCCGGAATGAGCCGGCAACTGCAGCAACTATCGCCAGTCGCGATGCTCGTGGCGCCAACGCCAGTACTCCCGCTGCCGTTCGGCGCGCAGTCGGCGGTATTCGCGGTACCTGCGTTCCCGGCGTTCCTCCATCAGCCAGTGCCGGTATGCCCGATTTTCGCGTTCATTCCATTCGTGCCAGTCGCGGTGTTCGCGGTCATAGTAGCGGTGACGCTCTTCTGTTACACCGATTATGGGCGCGCAAAGCGAGCCGGCTAACAGCAGCACAGATACGAACCGTTTCATGGCCGTGATCCTCCTGCAGCGGTCGCGTGCAGATGGGTCGCCAAGTGAAACCGGAGTACCAATAACCGCGAAGATTAATGTGTTCCGGACGGCCTCTTACAGGAATCCGGCACCGCTAAGGTCATTTTGGCGGGAAAGCTGCTTGTTCTGAGGACATGGGCTCTCGAATTTCAACACTTCTTCTTGGAATCGGTGTAGGACTGGGTTGTGGCATCATGCTGGCGCCCAGATCCGGTAAAAAAACGCGGGACGCGCTGAGAACCAGGGCCAAGGCCGGGGTCGGCTATGTCGGTCAGCGCGGCGTCGAAGTCGCTGATCGCGCAGCCGACTTGATGAAACGGGGCCAACGCGTGATGCAGGACCACAAGGAAACATTGACCGGCGTGACCGACGCGATCGCCAGCCATTTATAAGCTGCCGTATCGTTTTCTGCGCTTCGTAACGCATCGGGTGAAACTATGGCGATCCTATGGGCGGTAATCGGCGTCGCGGTGATGGTTTTCGTGGGTGCCAGCATTCGGCTGCTGCGCCGTTATGGCCGGCAGAACGTTTCGCGGCACCCCGATAACCTGGGCGGGCTGCCGCCGGACGTAAAAAACTCCGGTTCCGACCGGGCGGCGTAGCGCCGAGACCCGAGATTTCCGCGCCACCGCCCCGCCGCACTCGTGCGCGACAATAAGGTTCGGTGAGAGAGACGCGCGGATGAGAGCCTACGAGGTCTACCCCGGAGCCACCAGCCTCGAAGGACTGCGGTGCGGCGAGCGGCCCGA
Source organism: Bryobacteraceae bacterium (assembly GCA_035295805.1). Taxonomy (GTDB): domain Bacteria; phylum Acidobacteriota; class Terriglobia; order Bryobacterales; family Bryobacteraceae; genus PSRJ01. Next base: position 3,463 of record DATGII010000044.1, read on the forward strand.
TCCGCAACCCGGGACACGGGAAGTGTTGATCCGGCTTCGCGCGGCCTCGCTTAATTATCGCGACCACATGATCGTGAGCGGGCGGTATTTCACGCCGATCAGCCGGCCGACGGTTCCACTATCGGACGGCGCGGGCGAAGTGGCGGCCGTGGGGCCGGGCGTGACGCGGTTTAAGCCAGGGGATCGCGTCGCCGGCGCGTTTTTTCAGGTGTGGGTGGACGGACCGCCTTCGCGGCGCCATCCGGCTTTGGGCGTCCCGCTCGACGGCGCTCTGGCGGAGTACGTTGTGCTGCACGAGGACGGGGTGGTGGCGATGCCACCCACTCTCTCGTTCGAAGAGGCTGCGGCGCTGCCGTGCGCCGGGGTGACCGCCTGGAACGCGCTGGTGGCCTCCGGCAGACCGGTGGCCGCCGGGGAGACGGTGCTCTGTCTCGGAACCGGCGGGGTTTCCATGCTCGCGATGCAGATCGCGGCGGCGGCGGGAGCGCGCGTCATCATTACTTCCTCCAGTGACGAGAAGCTGCGGCGGGCGCGCAGCCTCGGCGCAACCGACACCATCAACTACAAGACGCATCCGGCATGGGAAAAGGAAGTGGCGCGGCTGACGAACGGGCGCGGCGCCGATTGCATTATCGAAATCGGCGGCGCGGGCACGCTCGACCGCTCGTTTGAATCGGTGGCGTTCGGAGGAAAGATCGCGCTGATCGGGTTTCTGGCCGGCCAAGCTTCCAAACTCAACCCGATTCCCATGATGCTGAAAGGCGCCTGTCTGCAAGGCATCGGCGTGGGCAGCACGGCCATGTTCGAGGCACTCAATCGCGCTATCGAAATCAACAAAATCAAGCCGCTGGTGGACAAAGTATTCCCCTTCGAAAAAGCAGCCGATGCGTACCGCTGCCTGGCGGCGGGCGATTTCGTGGGCAAGATCGTGGTGCGGATCTGAGAGCCTACGCGCCGGCTGCCTGCCGCGCGGTTTCGGCCGCGCGCACGTCGCGCAAGATCGCAGCCCAGCCGGGATAGCCCTGAGAAGCCGAATAGGGATCTTCTTCGAGGGAGAAGACGGCGTCGACACGCGTTCCCGCAACGAGCTCGGGCGCGCGGCCGGCAAAATTCCAGGCTTTCAGGGCCAAACTTCGGCCCTCCTGGCGCAGCATCACACGGAGATGCTTTTCTTTCCAGAGAACGGGCGCAGCCGCCACTTCGGCGTTCAGGACGGCGAACAGCGGAGCGGGATTGCCGTTGCCGAAAGGGGCGAGCTGAAAGATCTCGGCGACGCTCCGATCGGCGATTTCGGGAAAACCGATGACGGCATCAATCCGCAGCTCGCGCCGCAGATCTTCCGGAGTCAAGCGCGAAGCGGCATAGCTGTTGAACCGGCAGCGAAATTCTTCAATGCGATCAGCAGCCAGCGTGACTCCCGCGGCGTGCTGGTGACCTCCGAAGCGCACGAACAGGTCGGCCATGCTTTCGAGCGCTTCGAGCAAATGGAACCCGGGAATACTGCGGCCGGAACCCTGGGCCAGACCGTCTTCCGGATTGCGGCTCAGCACGAACACCGGCCGGTGCAGCTGCTCGACCATACGGCTGGCTACAATTCCGAGGACGCCGCGGTGCCAATCTTCGGCATAGTAGACGAGCGCCACGGCGCGATCGTCCACAACCGCCTGTTCGCAGGCTTCGCGGATCCCAGCTTCCACCTGCTGACGCTCCGCATTCTGATCATGAAGCTGCTGCGCGAGCTCGCGGGCGCGGCCGCCGTCGGAGGTGAGGAACAGTTCGATGACGGTCTGCGCCGTATCCATGCGGCCTGCGGCGTTCAGGCGCGGGGCAATTTGAAATCCCACCTGGCGGG
>DATGII010000045.1:0-13730 GCA_035295805.1 Bryobacteraceae bacterium
CGCGCCTCTCGTTCTTCCTGTGGAGCACCGGCCCCGACGACACTCTCATGCAGCTGGCCGAAGCCGGCCGCCTGAGCGATCCCGCCGTGCTGCGGGCCCAGGTCCGCCGCATGCTGGCCGACTCGCGCGCGCATGAGCTGGTGAAAAATTTCGCCGGCCAGTGGCTCCAGCTGCGCACGCTGCAATCCTCCACTCCTGAAGGCATCATTTATCCCGATTTCGACGACAACCTCCGCCAGGCGTTCCGCACCGAAGCCGAGATGTTCTTCGAGTCCATCGTGCGGGAGGACCGCAGCGTCGTCGACCTGCTCAACGCCGACTACACCTTCGTCAACCAGCGGCTGGCGGAGCACTACGGCATTCCCAACATCTACGGCAGCCAGTTCCGGCGCGTGCCGCTCACCGGCGATCTCGACGTGCGCCGCGGCCTGCTCGGCAAGGGCAGCGTCCTGCTCGCCACTTCCGTTTCCGACCGCACTTCGCCCGTGCAGCGCGGCAAGTGGGTGCTCATGAACATCCTCGGCACCGTGCCGCCCGATCCGCCGCCCAACGTGCCGCCGCTCAAATCCGCCGACGGCGCTAACGCGGGCGCCGACCAGACCATGCGGCAGCGGATGGAGCAGCACCGCAGCAACCCGGCCTGCGCCGGCTGCCACCGCATGTTCGACCCCATCGGGTTCTCGCTCGAAAACTTCGACGGGATCGGTAAGTGGCGCAGCACCGAGTTCGGCCGCAAAGTCGACGCCTCCGCCCAGCTCACCGATGGGACCGAAATCAACGGCGTAACGGACCTCCGCCAGGCGCTGCTGCGCTACTCGCCGCAATTCGTCCGCACCTTTACCGAAAAGCTTCTGACTTATGCGCTCGGGCGCGGTGTCGACTATCCCGATATGCCGGTGGTCCGTGCCATCGTTCGCGAATCCGCTGCGAACAACTACCGCTTTTCGTCGCTGATTCTCGGCATCGTCAACAGTGAGCCGTTTCAAATGAACCGCAAGCCGGAGGGGGCCCTCCAGGTCGCCCATAACTAATATGTTCATCACTCGGAAACATCTCTCCCGCCGTGCGCTCCTCCGCGGCGCCGGTGTGTCTCTGGCGCTGCCCGTGCTCGATTCCATGATCCCGGCGCTGGCGCGCGCCGATGTCGCTCCTAAAGCACCGCGCTTCGTCGGAATCTTCAATGCGCACGGATGGGCCCCCGAATATTGGAAAATCGACGCCGCGGGCCCGCTGACCGATCTGCCCTTCGTGCTGAAGCCGCTCGAGGCCTGGAAAGACACCGTCACGGTTTTCAGCGGTCTCGATGCCACCGCCTCGATGCCGCCTCCCGGCGAAACCGGCGGCGATCATTCGCGCAGCGCCGCCGTCTTCAGCGGCATGCCGCCCAGGAAAACCGTCAGCGAAGATATCTACCTGGGCACCACCATCGATCAGATGATCGCCCAGAAGTACGGCCAGGATACCGCACTGCCCTCCATCCAGCTCGGCATCGAGGACCAGAGCGCGCTTGCCACCTGCCCGTGGGGATACAGCTGCGCGTACGTCAATTCGGTTTCCTGGGCCAGTCCTACCAAACCACTCCCGCATGAGGCCAATCCGCAGCTGGTGTTCGAGCGCTTGTTCGGTGATGGCAGCAACCCGCGCGAACGCGCCGCGCGCAAACGGGCCGAAGCCAGCCTGCTCGATGCCGTCAGCGGCGAAGTGGCGCGCCTCAATCGCGCGCTCCCCAGTACCGATCGCGCGCGCCTGAACGATTATCTCGACGATATCCGCGAAATCGAGCGCCGGCTGCAGAACGTCGCGAAGTCTGCGGCCGCTTCGGTCGAGGCCGAGGTTCCCTTCGGCATTCCCGAATCGTTCACTGAGCACATCAACCTGATGTGGGATCTGCAGGCGCTCGCTTTTCGCGCCGACATTACGCGCGTCTCCACGTTTATGATCGCCCACGACGTGAGCATGCGCAGTTATCCCGAGTCCGGCACCCCCACCGCCAACCACGCGGCCTCGCATCACGGCGGCGCGCCCAAGCGTGTCGAGGACTGGGCCAAGATCAACCGCTATCACATTGCGGCGCTGCCGTATTTCTTGAACAAGCTGAAATCCACGCCCGATGGCGACGGCAACCTGCTCGACCACACGCTCATCCTTTGGGCCAGCAACATGGGCGATTCGAATTTTCATAGCCACCGCAACGTCGGCCACCTGCTCGCCGGCGGCGCGATGGGCCGCCACAAGGGCGGCCGCCACATCCATGCGCCCGGCAGCACCGCCAGCCTGCTGCTGACGACTCTGCGCCTCTGCGGCATTGAAAAGGACACCCTCGGTGACAGCACGAAAGCGATCGATCTGTAAATTCATAATCGCCGGGCTGCTGCCGTTTCCGGCCTGCGCGTCCAGCGCCGGCCTGGCCGACGCCGCCATGCACCGTGACCGCGCCACGGTCAACGCGTTGCTCGACGACAAAGCCGATGTGAATGCCGCGCAGCCCGATGGCGCGACGGCCCTGCAGTGGGCCGCCCGCTTCGATGACCTCGATCTCGCCGCGCAGCTAATCCGTGCCGGCGCCAATCCGAAGGCCGCTAACCGTGACGGCGCGACGCCGCTGTTTCTGGCGACCGAAAACGGCAGCGCCTCCATGATCCGGTTGCTGCTCGAAGCCGGAGCCGACCCCAACGCCGCCATTCTCTCCCACGGCGAAACACCGCTGATGATGGCGGCCCGCGCCGGCAATCCGGAGGCGGTCAAAATCCTGCTCGATCACGGCGCGCAAGTGAATGCGGCGGAAACGCTGCGCGGCACCACGGCACTCATGTGGGCCGCCGAGCAAGGCCACGCCGCAGCCGTCCAACTACTGCTCGATCACGGCGCCGAGGTCAATGCGCAGTCGAAAATCCTCACGCCGATTGGCCGGCGCGGCCTCGGCTTCGCCAACAGCACCGTCCTCTTTGGCAACAGCGAACGCTCCAGGGCCAAAGCCCGCCAGATCGGCGGCCTCACCGCCCTGCTCTTCGCCGCGCGCGAAGGCGCGCTCGACAGCGTACGCGCCCTGGTTGCCGCGCACGCCGACGTCAATCTTCCATCGGTCGATGGCAGCAGCCCGCTGGTGGTGGCGGTTCAGAACGGGTTCTATTCCGTCGCCGAGTACCTGATGGACCACGGCGCCAACCCTAACACCGCGAACGACAAGGGCTGGACCCCGCTCTATCTGGCTGTCAAGAACCGCAACCAGGAAATCACGGCCGTGCCCGGCCCGAGCAAGGATGGCGCTCTCGAATTCATCACGCGCCTGCTCGATCGCGGCGCCGACCCCAACGTTCAGATCAAGGCGGAGACCGAAGTCCACCAGGGCATGTCCGCCCTGTGGCTGAAGGAAGCCGGCGCGACGCCGCTCTTGCGCGCCGCCCTCTGCGGGGACCTGACCGTGGTCAAGCTCCTGTTGGCGCACAACGCAGATCCCGAAATCACCACCTTCGACCACACGACGCCCCTTATGGTAGCTTCCGGTGTCGGCTGGGCCGAAGGCATGCTGCGGGAATACTCCGAGGACCAGACGCTCGAAGTCGTGAAGATATTGCTTGATCATGGCGCCGACGTCAACACCGCCAACGATCACGGCATCACCGCCCTGCACGGCGCCGCTTATAAAGGCGCGAACAAAGCCGTGCAGCTCCTCGTCGACCGCGGCGCCAATCTCGAAGCGAAAGATAAAGGCGAAGACTTCGGCTTCGGGGTCCGCTCGGTGAAGATGACGCCGCTCAACTGGGCCGAAGGCGTCCCGATTGGCATGGCCAGCGCCATCTACCACGCCGACACCGTCGCCTTGTTAAGCCGCCTCATGAAAGACCGCGGCATCCCGGTAGTCACCAACGCCTTGGCCGCGCAGTAAGCGCGGGCGGGCTCCTCGATTCGCGTCTTCCTTAGTGACCGTCCCCGTCGCCGTCGGCGTCCGCTCCTTTCAAATGCGCCAGAGCCGCCGGGCTCAGTTGCACGGTATCGGTCGGCGTTTGGGAGCCATTCGGTTTGGGCGGCTTTTGGTTCTGGGCCTGCTGCGAACCTTGCAACAGGCCCACATTGGAGACGGGGCTGATTGTCATGAAACGTCCTCATACGGAGTATCGACGCGGACGACGATGGCTTATAGGGTTTCTCGGAGGGCGGCAGGCTCCCGGCGAGTTCCAGATATCCGAAGAGAGCAGTGGCCTTTCGGCAAATAGACTAGAATTTCGGCCCGCGCTGTCGAGGCACTGAGCGGCCATCCCGGACCAGCGGGGAATGCGGTAAAAATTAAGGATACGCAGCCTCCGCGTAGCCGGCGATCGCAAACCGGTTTGGTAACCCGCTACCGGCGATCCTGCCTGAGGTAGCCGGCCGCGCGCAGGCGACCATCGAGGCCGCGGGGCTCCAGAACGCAAGCGTCGTCACATCCGATGGCGGTGCAGGCCATGCCGTCGGGGCCCCCTACGACCGCGCCATTTTTACGGCCGGAACCTAAGACCTGCCGCGATAGCGTCGTTCCGCGATTACTTCACCGCTTCGACGGGCAGATCTTCGGGCGCATCGCCCGCAAACATCTTCGCGGAATCGTAAAAGCCGGCGGTGGTCAGGTGAATCTGCACTTCCTTGGAGCCTTTGTTTTCCCAGAACCAGCCATGAATTCCGGTGGTGGGCGCCGTGAATGAGCCATACGAGTGATCTTTGCCCACCTTGTCATCCAGCTCGTAGCTCTCGTAGTAATCTTTGTTCGGCTTCTGATCCGGCTCGCCATGAAATTCAAAGCGCACGTTGCCGGTGGCTTTCCAGGCGTAAACCATTCCGGCGCCTTTTTGCATGTGGTACTTGATCTCAACGCCATCGCCGGGCAGCAGCGACAAGTCTTCGGTGTCCACCTTGTATAGACCAGGCTGCGCGGTGTAAACGCCGGTTTGCACCGGCGCGGCGGCCGCCACGCCGGCGGGCGCCTGCTTCGACGCGGAAGCGTTGGATAGGTCGGTCAGCCCCAGGGCCTTCCCGGTTTTGAGCGGATCAATTCCATATTCCGCGGGCAACACCGCGGTAAAGAGGATCACGAGCGCGCAGGCAAGCGCGATCGCGGTAGCTTTGGCAATGGCCCGCTTCGACGGCGGCTCCATTCCCTGTACGTCTGTTCCCTGCATGATGGTCTGTTCTCGAAGTCAAGCTTTCATGAAGTAGCCGGCCACCTGATAACCCACCAGTATGAAACCGGCGCACATGAGCACCGCGTTCGTGGTGAAGGCATGCTGAAGGAAGCCGCTGCGCGTGCGCCACACGCTAAGCGCGATCAGCACGGCGGTCAATGCCAGCACCTGGCCGATCTCTACGCCCACATTGAAGCTGAGTATGTTCGTGACAAGGCCATTCTTCGCCAGCGCGAGTTCCTGGAGCTTGGTGGCTAACCCGAAACCGTGAAACAAGCCGAAGATCAGCACCGCCAGCTTGGTGTTGGGTTCAAACCCGAGGAAGCGCCGGAAGCCATCCATGTTATCGAAGGCTTTGTAAACGACCGAGAGCCCAATGACGGCGTCGATCAGATACGGGTTGGCGTGGATCCCGCCCAGAACGCCGCCCAGCAGCGTGATGCTGTGGCCGACCGTGAACAGGCTCACGTAGAGCACGATGTCCTTGAGCCGGTAAAGAAAGAAGATGACGCCCACCAGAAAGGCGAGGTGGTCGTATCCGGTTACCATGTGTTTGGCCCCGAGATACAGGAAAGCGGCAATCGCAATACCGTGATTGGATTCCACAAAGCTGGCATCCCGCTTGGAAACATTGTGAGCGCTGACGCCGGCCGGAAGCGCCAACGTGCAAAGAATTACGACAAGAATCAGAAACGCCGTGGTTCGGATGAGCATGGCACCTCTTGCCGGGTGAGTTGGATGGTGGCTTGGAGGCAGTTTATCACGCCGGGCCGCGGTCGCGCCATGCGGCCGGGCGCGGTCCGGCCAAGGTGCGCCGGGCGGGACGGCGGCTCAGCAGTTGTGCTGGCTGACGTGTTCGCGGAGGCTGGCCAGCAAATGCGTGCGGTCCTGGCGGGCCAGCGTGAGGCGGCGCTCGAGTGTCTTTTCAATCAACGCATTGCGCGCCAGGACGGCCTCCATTTCCGCCCGGTTGATGGCGACGATCGTATCGGTGACGAGGCGAATGCGGCGAATTAACTGTTCTTTTGCCGAACATTTCGGTGCGGGGGCGGGTGCCATGACAAGCCAACTTTAGAACAGAAGCGCCTCCGGTTCCATTAGCCATAGCACATTTGGAGGGCTAGGCTTGTATAGTACTCGTGGCTTGCGCCACGTGCGAAAACGCGCGCCAGCACGGAACCCGCCCGGAACGGTTTACAATAGGAGAATCCCAGGTACATGGCTCCTGCGTTGACTTCCAAAGGCCACACCAGCCGTCTCATGCGCGATTACGTGGAATTGACCAAGCCGCGAATTACGTGGCTGATCCTGATGAGCACGGCCGTCGGCTACTTTTTCGGGCTGCCGCGCGCGTCCGGTTGGCGCGCGTTTGTCGGCAACGTGGACTGGCTGTCGCTGTTCCACACGATCGTAGGCACCGGTTTGATCGCATCGGGTACGGCGGCGCTCAACCAGTGGTATGAGCGGGAAGCCGACCAGCGGATGCGGCGCACCGCGCAGCGGCCGATCCCGGCGGGCCGGCTTGCCGCCAAACGGGCGCTGGCGTTTGGCGCGGCTCTCTCCGCTGCCGGCTTTCTGGAATTATGGCTGGGGGTGAACCTGCTTTCCGGCCTGATCGGCGCGTTTACGCTCGCGAGCTACCTTTTCCTTTATACGCCGCTCAAGCAGAGGACCTGGTGGTCCACCACCATTGGCGCGATTCCCGGGGCGATGCCGCCGGTCATCGGGTACGCCGCCGCTTCGGGCACGCTTACGCACGAAGCCTGGGTGCTGGGTGCGATTTTGTTTCTGTGGCAGTTTCCGCATTTCTATTCGATCGCCTGGATGTACCGGGAAGACTACGCGCGGGCGGGGATCTGCATGCTGCCGGTGGTGGAGCCGGACGGGCGCTCGACGGCCCGCCAGATCGTGGTCTACGGGATGGCTCTCATTCCGGTCAGCCTCACCCCGGCGTTGATGGGAATGTCGGGAATTGTGTATGGCATAGGGGCATTGGTTCTGGGGCTCTGGTTCCTGTATTCGGGTGTGCGGGTGGCGCTGGACCGCAACATCATCCGGGCGCGGCATGTTCTGCTGGCATCGGTGTTGTATCTGCCGCTCATCTACGGCCTGATGCTCCTGGACAGGCCGGGGCTGTGATCGAAGTTCAAGAGCTCACGCATCGCTATGGCGACCGCGTCGCGCTTTCCAAGATCAGTTTTGACGTCAAAGCGGGCGAGATCTTCGGATTGCTTGGGCCGAACGGCGGCGGCAAATCCACGCTATTCCGGATTCTCTCGACCATGATGGTACCGTCGGGCGGCGGGCGCGCCATCGTTGCGGGACACGATGTGGAACGCGAGCCGGCCGAGGTGCGGCGGCATGTCGGCGTCGTCTTCCAGACCCAGAGCCTCGATAAAGCGCTCACGGTCGAAGAGAATTTGCGCAGCCAGGGGCATCTGCATGGCTTGAGCGGCGCTAAGCTGCGCGAGCGAATGGAATATGCCATGCAACAATTGGGGCTGGCGGATCGGCGCAAAGATCTGGTCGATACGCTGTCCGGTGGGCTGCGGCGGCGCGTCGAGATCGCCAAGGCGCTGCTGCACCGGCCGAAGGTGCTGCTGATGGACGAGGCCTCGACGGGGCTGGATCCGGCGGCGCGCCGCGATCTGTCTCGGCACGTCGAAAACCTGCGCAGCAACGAAGGCGTCACGATCCTGCTCACTACTCACATTCTGGAAGAGGCCGACCGCTGCGACCGCCTGGTGCTGCTGCATCAAGGGCAAATCGTGGCGCACGGCACTCCGGGCGAGCTGCGGTCGCGCATTGGCGGCGATGTGGTGGTGTTGGAAGCCGGCGACACGGCCGCGCTGGCGGCGCGTATCCAGCAGCGCTTCGGGCTTGAGTCCAAGGTGATGGACGGCCAGGTGCGCGTCGAAATCGAAAACGGCCACCGCTTCATTACGGAAGTGGTCGAGGCGTTTCCTGGCGCGATCGATTCGGTGGGCCTCCATAAGCCGACTCTGGAAGACGTGTTCGTCCGCGAGACAGGAGCATCCATTGAGTAGTTTCTTCCTCCCGGCCGCCACGCTTTGGCAGCGCGAACTGGTCCGCTTCTGGCGGCAGAAGAGCCGCGTGCTCGGGGTGGTGGCGTCCCCGCTCGTGTTCTGGCTGCTGATCGGCTACGGCTCCAATGACCTCGCGCGGTTCTACTCGGGCGCGCTGGTGCTGACCGTCATGTTCTCGGCGATTTTCTCGACCATCAGCATCATCGAGGACCGCCGCGAAGGCTTCCTCCTTTCGATGCTGGTCTCGCCGGCCCCGCGCACCAGTATGGTGCTCGGCAAGATCCTGGGAGCTGCGACGCTGGCCTGGATCCAAGGCCTGATCTTTCTCGCCTTCGCGCCGCTCGCCGGTGTCCGCATCTCGCCGGCGGAAATCGTGGTGGTGGCCGGCGCGGTATTTCTCATTTCCTTCACGCTCACCGGCATGGGCTTCGTGATCGCCTGGAAAATGGATTCAACTTCCGGCTTCCACGCGATCATGAACCTGCTGCTCGTGCCGATGTGGATGGTGTCGGGCTCCTTGTTTCCCATGACCACCGCCCACGGTTGGATCCGCGCCTTGATGTGGGTCAACCCGCTGACCTATTCCATTTCCCTGCTGAATTACACGTTGCGGTTGCCGAATGCGATGCCCGGCGCTTGGGCCAGCGTGGCGGTCACCGCCGGATTCGGCTTGCTGCTGCTGCTGGTATCGGGCATGATGGCTGCGCAGAAAAGTACGCGGAGCGCGGCGTGAGGCCAGCCGCCGGAATACTGGCCGTCGCGGCGCTTACGCTGGCGGCCTGCGGCGGCAAGCCGCTGCCGGTTCTGGGCCGGATTCCTGAATTTCAACTTATGTCCCAGGACGGCCGCGTCTTCGACAGCCAATCGCTCGCCGGCAAAATCTGGGTGGCCGATTTCATCTTCACCAACTGCCCCGGTCCGTGCCCGATGATGAGCTCACGAATGCGCCAGGTGCAGACCGCCACGGCGGATCTGGCCGATGTGCGGCTGGTCTCGTTTACGGTCGATCCCGCCCGCGATACACCGTCGGTGCTCGCGGCGTACTCGCAGCATTTTCTGGCCCAGCCAGGCCGGTGGTTTTTTCTCACCGGCGAACAGAAGCAGCTCAATGAGCTGGGGCTCAATGCATTCCATCTGAACGCGGTAGACGGCAATTTCGACCACAGCACGCGCTTTGCCGTCATCGATGGCCGGGGCCGGATTCGCGGGTATTACGCCTTCGCCGACGATGATTTTCCCAAGCAGCTGATCGCCGACGTGCGCCGGCTCGCGCGGGAGCACGCTTGATCGCCTGGCTTCCGTCCGTGAACGCGTTTCTGAACGCCACCGCGGCGGTGCTGCTGGTGTGGGGCTACACGCTCATCCGCCGCAAACGGGTCGACACGCATCGCAAGGTGATGCAGACCGCGTTCCTGGTCTCGTGCCTGTTTCTGGTCTGCTACCTGGTCTATCACGCGCAAGTGGGCAGCGTACGGTTTCAGAAGACGGGCGCGATCCGCGACGTCTATCTGACCATCCTCGGCACCCACACCGTGCTGGCCGCGGCGGTTCCCGTATTGGCGATCATTACGCTGCGGCGCGGGCGCGCCGCCCGCTTCGACAAGCACCGCCGCATCGCGCGCTGGACGCTGCCCGTATGGCTGTATGTGAGCGTGACCGGCGTGGTGGTCTACCTGATGCTGTATCACCTATAATTGATCTGCACTCTTCAGGCGTTCCGCGCGTCTTGTGTTTCAGACCTATGCCCAAATGGCTGGCGCTGGCGTTAACTTCGGGCGCAATTCATGCCGCGGTGATTCGCGGGACCGTCGTCGAACAGCAGACCGGGCGCCCGCTGGCGCGCGCGCTGGTGACGGTAGAGCCGTTACCCGGCACGGGCGGCGAAACCGCATCGATCCGGACCAATCAATATGGAGCCTTCGATTTTTCCAACGTCGCTGCGGGCTCATTTCTGGTGAGCGCCTCGCGGCTGGGATTCGCGCCCGTGCAGTACGGACAGAAGCGCTGGAAAGCGGCGGGCATGCCGCTGGCAGCCGATTCGAGCGAGGCCCGTAGCCTCGTCATCCGCTTGCCGCGCTGGGGCGCGGTCAGCGGAACCGTCATCGACGAGAACGACGTCGGCCTGCCGGAGCACGATGTGGTGGCCTATCGCGCGGTGCGCCCGTTGCAGATCGCCGCTCGCGCGCGCACTGATGACCGCGGGCATTACCGGCTCTCGGGTCTCGAACCCGGCCGCTACTACGTGCGGACCGCGGCCAAGCAATACGAAGACGGCGGCTACGTGCCCACCTTCCACCACGATGCCCAGGGCATCGGCGGCGCGGTCGCGGTGGAGGTGGAACTCGACCGCGAAACGCCCGACGTCAACGTGCATCCGATCTCCGGCCGTTTGGTGAACATCAGCGGCCAGATCGTACCGCCGTCCCAAGTCAACGTAACCCTGGTGTCGGAGACCTGCGCCGAGACCACCGTCTCCGACCCGCTGGGCAATTTTCATTTCAACCCGGGTTCTGCCGGCCCGTATGAGTTGTACGCACAGGCGCCGGCAGATGCCAGGCAGGGCATTCAGGCGGCCTATGTCGCCGTGAATATTTATGCCGACCGCAGCGATCTTCGGCTCAACCTGCGCCCGCTTCCGCAATTGCAGTTCACGTTCCGCGACAATCAGGGACAGACCATCGACTCGCATTCGGTGCGGGTAATGGCGCGCCGCAAAGACCTCGCGGGAATCGGCCCGATACGCACGCTGGAGCTGGCGGGCGACCGTCTGGCGTTCCTCCCCGGCCGCTGGGAACTGGCGCTGGCCCCGGAGCCCGGTTACTTTGTATCCACTCTGATCGCCCCGCGCGTGCCCGGCGGCGAAGCCGCCCGCGCCGACGGCTGGAACGAGTTCCTGCTTAGCAGCGGCCTGGAACAGGCGCAGTTCGTTTTGTCGCGTACCCCGGGCGCCGTGCACGGCAGAGTCATCGGCCCCGGCCATCAGCCCGCGCCCGGCGCGCCGGTCTACCTGGAGGCGTTGGATGCCGCGGCCCGCCGCCGCGTCAAGGACCTGCAGATCACGCACACCGATCAACAGGGCGTATACCGTTTCCCGGATCTGGCTCCGGGCAACTACCGCCTCCTCAGCTCGTTTGATTTCGACGAGGCCGACGGCTCGCTGGAACCTAAAGGCGCCAAGACCCTGCGCGTGGATGAAGCACAGGAGGCCGTTCAGGACCTGGATTTGTTATGAGAACAGCAGGCCATTGGCCTGGCCCCACAAATTTTAGAGATTAACGGGCGTATCCATCACGAACGTGAGGCGCGTCTCCGACGGGATCTTCACCCGTTGGCCCTTAGTCACGATTTCGGCTCCGGCTCCGGCCGCGGCTCCCGCTCCGGCTCCGATGGCCGCGCCTTTGCCGCCCCCCGCGATGGCGCCGATGATCGCACCCACCGCTGCCGTGCCGCCCGCCACCTTGGCCGTGCGCGCGCCGCGCGAAGCACTCGTCTGGGAAACCGTCTGCGTGTTGATGTCCACCATGCGGCCGTTCACCCTCACCGAGACCAGATCGAGCGTCAGCTCCGTGCGGCCCGTGAGTTTCCCGGACTCTTTGGAGTCCGCGAGTTTGATTACCGCATCCGCGCCGCGCGGAATTACGGTGTTTCCATTGAGCATCACGGCTTCATCCAGGCTGGCCGCGAACGTCTGGCCGACGCGGTTCACTTGCGAATCCACGCCGTCAATCATCCGCACCACGATGTTCGTGCCGGCCGGCAGCTGCACCGAGGCGGCTTGCGGCGCCGGGGCGCTGTCTCCGGCGGGATCGGGCCGCAGAAGCGTCTGCCGCGGCGCCGGCGCGGGGGCCGGAGGCGGAGCCGCGGCCGCGCTGGGCGCCGGCGCGCTGAACTCAATCCTCGAAATGTCGTCCACGTCCACGGTCTGAATCTGATCGCCCGCGTCGATCCGCACCTGCCGGGCCGTCCCGCCCAGGTACGTGCCTTGAATTACGCGGCCATTGCGCAGCGTCACGGTATCGGACCACCCAATTCCTGCCGCTGCTAGTGCGAGTCCCAAATAAACCAGGCGCATACGTCTACTCCGAGGGGAATGTTCCCCTGAATAGATTGTACGATGACGCAGTGGACCGACCGGGCTAGGCTATCCAAAATTAGGGTGAACTTTCGTCCAACAGCACGGCGGGTCAGGCGTTCGGATGGATCTCCCGAGTTGCCGATTCCGCCACGATTTTGCCCTGTTGATAGGCTTCTTCATAGATCTGATTCCGCTGTTCTCTGCTCAGCGGCGCTCGCGCATGATGGTAATGTTCCAGACCTTTGCCGATCACGAACGTACCCGCATACGCAATCGCGCCTTTTGGAATCAGTCCGCCGCCCAGTGGGATTTTGCCGGCCAGCTCCCGCGCCAGTGCGCGCCATCCGAACGCGCCCCCGGTGATGGTGAGGACTTCGCCCTTTTGGTGAGCCAACCCGATTTCTTTCCCGCAGGCGCCCGCGATCATGAACGCCATGCGGATCTGGTTGACTGTCAGAAACGCGGTATCGGACGCGAATTCTCCCACCACCCAGGGCAGCTCGAACAGGTTCGGCACGATGTTCGGCAGCGCGGTGGCCACCGCGAACAGCGCGTTTTCCCAAGCCACGGCTTGCACTATCCGGTTCACCACGGTCTGGCGAAACAGGGGGTAATGGCGAGCCAGGGCGAGCGACAGATCCTCGTTCGCCTGCACGATCTCCGTCACGGTGCGCTGCGGATCGTCGCGATAGTAAGTGAACGCACCCTGCGGCGTCGGCAACCCCGGCTCGTACAGCACCAGATCCACCTGCCCGGTGACCTCGGGGTCGCCCGCGCGGTGTAGCGTCTGCATGAGGTAAACCTGCGCCTCCCGCGGCAGCGCCGGCGGAATCAGAAAATCCTCCATTTCGGCGTAGCCGCCGGTGGTGCTGGCCACCAGGCCGATATCCACACGCCGTTCAGCGCGCTCCCGGACCGAGGCCGGGTTGAGCAGCGAAAGCGCTGCGCGAACCTGCTTGACGGATTTGATCATGGTTCAGCGGGGCCGCTCGGCGCCTCTCAACCGGAACATCGCCTGCAGTCCCTTCCGCCATTCTACCGCCAGCCCGATTCGCTCCACCTCAATCACCGGTGAGAAATAACTCAGGATGGCTTCCGTGGTGGGATGAAATTCTAGCGACGGCGCGACCAGCAGCAAACGCGGGGGCTCCGGCCGCAGCACGATTCCGGGGAAATAGCCCTGCGACGGAAACTCGTTGCGGTCCAGGTGCCACTTCACACGAATCCAGTAATCGAGCGCCTGCAGAGGCAGATTCGGATCGGCCGATGCCTTCAACTCTACGACGGCGAGGCGGCCGGCGCGATCGATCGCCAGCAGGTCGAGAATGCCCCGCTCGCCGCCGGCGAAAGCCGGCACCTGGTCGTACAGAGGATCGGGCAGCAGCGAAGCGTCAACCGTCTCGATTTCCCGACGCACCTGCGATTCGAACCAGGCTTCGGGATAGCGGCGGT
>DATGII010000046.1:0-46920 GCA_035295805.1 Bryobacteraceae bacterium
CGTATTCTCCCAAGAATGTTTTATCAACTTGGGATCATTGTCTGCCCCCGTTTTTGATCAAGAGCCAATTCCGATAGCGATCGAAACATCCAGTAGCCGGATTGCTTTCGGGCGCGGTGCGGAGCGCACCTTTTCACATCCCGCTTAGAACTTAGATTCCGGCACTCATAGAACCGGGATTGTAGGCCGGCAGTACGGCTGGAAAGCACGAATTGTGAGTTGACGCTCGTCCATTACTCGTGTACCCTCTAGTCCGAAACATCAGCAGGAAGACGAAAGGCTGAGGTGCGAGTACACCTTCCTGCAGGAGATATCATGACTCGAAAGCGACTGCGGCTTACACGTTTGCTCACGGCGATCCCGGTGACCGCTTTGACCCTGATCGCCCTGCACGCGGATACGGTCACGGTGGGCGGCAACCCCAGCGGAGAGGATGTCCAGGGTCCGTTCAATGCCTACGCGGGGGACAATATTCAAGGGCCATTCGAAGACGGGTTTGCACCGGGAGAGTTTCAGCAGGTTTACGACAGCAGCCTGTTTTCGGGCATCAGCGGTCCGATCACGATCAGCAGTCTAACCTTTCAAGACAGCCTCAATATTTATCCTTTTCCGGACCAGATCAACCCGGCAGAGTACACGATCACGCTTTCGAGCACTTCGGAGTCGGCGGATTCGTTTTTCCAGGCCGCGAGCCAGGGAGGCAGCCTTCTCGCTCCGTCCAATCCGATCACGGTTTTTTCCAATTCTCAGGATGGATGCCCATTTTCCGGTGTGAGCGGCGCCGACCCTTTGAACCCCTGCGTGATTTCGAATCCGCAAACCGGATTTACCATCAATTTCAGCAATACTTTCACTTACAACCCATTGACAGACGGCAACCTGTTGCTGGACATCGTCAAAACCTCCAGCGCACCCTCTTCGCTCGGGCTGGGGGCGGGCCTGGACGCCAGCGATTTCAGCGGCTGTGCCGGCTCGGTATTTGCCTTGTGCGCGCCGGCGAACCCGGCGCTTATGGCCAGCCTGTATGTCGTCCAAACCGATACCGGCACCGAATTCAGTGCAGACCCGGAAGGCCTCATCACCGGTTTTGGCTTTACGCCGGCCAGCACTCCGGCGGTTCCGGAACCGAATTCATTCGGCGCCGGAATTCTCGCCGTCGCCCTGGCGGCGGTCGATTCACTGCGCCGTCGGATTGCGTCAAAAGTCTAACCTGCAAAGCAATACGCGCCTCGGCGTAAGCTTGTGAATCCGAAGACTCCCGTTATGGGAGACGTACGGCTGGGCAGTTTCTATATTAATGCTTACACTCGCCGGCGCTGCGAGCGTTGTAGATCGATTGGATCTCCGCGATTGTCAGGGCTCGGCTGAAAACCTGCACTTCATCGATGGCTCCCGGCCACCCTGCTCCTCCGATGCCACCGATTAGAAACTGCGGGATGCTTCCGTAATTGATGTTCAGGGTCTCAGGAGTTCCGCTGCCAATTTGGGTTCCGTCCACGTAAACGCGCACAGCACTGCCGTCATAGGTACCGACTACGAAGTGGAAATTGCCATCCCAGATCCCGGGACCCGGATCGGGCGAAAGCACCGTCCCATTAAGCGGATCCGTGATATAAAATGCGAGTCCGCCGGTGCTCGTGGAAAATAGCGCGTACGGATTGCCGGTGTTTGAAGCGAGCGCGGCTATGTAGCGTTCGGCGCCCACGGCCGAACCCTGGACCCAAGCCGCAAGCGATACCTGCGCCGGCTGCAGTGAAGCACCGCTTTGTACCGAGATGGACGCCGTCGGAGGGAACTGGCTGAAGGCGCCGGAACCGACCTCGTGAGCCTGATTAAACACCACGGGTCCGTTGATTACTGTCCCGTTCAGACCGCCGATAATATCGTTCGTATTGCCGTCACCGGGCCACCAACTGAGCAGGCCGGCAGGAGGGGCGACACAGGCATTCGTTTTCACAATCCCCAACGACCAATCACGGGCCGAGCCGCCACTGGTCGGATCAAAGAGGAAGTTGTTTCCGAAAGACGGCGCATTCTGGAAATTGTTACGATTGTTGCCCGCCGGGGTGCCCACGGCATTGACGCCAGTCGTATAAGCAACGCCGGAATTTATAGTTGCGCCCACGGGAGCGACGCTCACCCAGTATGTTCCGGGATCGAGATGGACATTCAAACCGTCGACCTCGATCTTATAGATAGTCAGTGTTCCATTGGTGACGCCGGTCGAGGACTGAGTTGCCGGACTGGTGCCGGAGGCAATGAGCGTGCCGCTGTTGCCAGGTGTCATATTACTTCGAATTTCCCACTCCGCCTGAACGATTCCAGAAACATCCATCGCGTTCAAGGAGAATGCTCCCGTGACGGTCCAGCCACCGGCCGGTACGTTGAAATCCTCATAAACATTTGCCTGCCCATTGGGCGGAGGATAGATCCCGTTCAGAAGCCCAATTCCGAAATTGTAATTGGCCGCGGGATCGCCGTTATACCAGCCAATTGTGTTCGTGGGTTTCCCGGAACTGCCTTCTGTAAAAATCGACTGGATCTCCGCAGCTGTGAGCGCCCGGTTATAAATAGACAACTCATCGATTACGCCGTTGAAGCGGTTCCCAAAATTTGGAGCCGCGCTTCCAATTTGTAGCGGGAGAGTATTGGAAACTAATGGTGCGGCCTGGGCCGCCTGGCTGATCAACGCTCCATCCACGTAGAATTTCAGGGTCGTGCCGTCCGCTGTTACAGCCACATGATGGAAGGCACCGGTGGTGAGACCCGAGGGGCCTTGTGAGGGCATTTGGTTGAACCCGGAGTTGTAGTACTCGAACTCCAGCTCCATTGTTCCAAGGCCATCGATGTTTTTGACATACAAACCGTAGTTTTCCGTGGTCGCCGAGACGCCCTTGGTGACAACGGCATAGCTCGCACTGGCGGGCGGCGGAGCGTTCATCTGTATCCAGCCCTCGATGGTGACGGCGGTGAGACCCAAATCGGGCGCATCGGGCACCGTCACGACCGAACCCGGGCTTTGGAAAGGGATACCGGCAAAACTAAAGCCTTGCCCCACCTTACCGGGAGCAAAGGTCACTTCACTTCCGACCGTTCCATTATTCCCACCCGAAATGTCGTCGGCGTTGCCTTCGGCGGGCCACCAGCCGATTAAGCCGGAGGCAGCGGCCCCGCTCAAAGCGCCACCAGGAGCAGACGCACTCACTTGCAGCACTACAACCCCCTCCGTCACCTGCTGCGGCGTTCCGGAATCGTGGACCTGAACCGTAACATTGAAACTGCCGCTGGCGGTGGCGGTGCCGGTGATCACGCCGTTATTGAAGACAAGGCCGGGCGGCAGCGAACCGCCGACGATGGTCCAGGTCAATGGACCCGTGCCGCCAACGGACTGCAACGCCAGATTCGACGGAGTACCCAAGGGTGGGGTTAATTGAGTGGTAGTGATGGTCAGACGCGCTCCGGGCGTCACCGTCCCCGCCGCCGGCACCTCCCGGATGCGGTTGTTGCCCGTGTCGGCGATGAAGAGATTCCCGGCGGAATCGAGGTCGATGTTCCAAGGGCTGGCGAGCCGGGCGTTGGTAGCCAGTCCGCCGTCTCCCGAGAAGCCGAAGCCTCCGTTGCCGGCCACCGTGGTGATAATGCCGGTCGTATCCACCTTGCGGATTCGATTGTTATTTATGTCTGGGAAATAGACGTTCCCGCCTGCATCTACTTGAATGCCTTGCAAGTATCCGTTGAGTGGCGCCGCGGTAGCGGGACCGCCGTCACCCGAGAATCCGATTGCACCCGTGCCGGCGAGCGTCGTAATGATCCCGCCCGGGGTTACGCGGCGAATGCGGTTGTTGTTGCTGTCGGTGATGTAGAGATTGCCGGCCGAATCGAGCGCCACGCCGTGAGGGCCGTTCAATTGAGCAGCCGTGGCAGGACCGCCGTCGCCGGAGAACCCCTGCGTCCCGTTCCCGGCGATTGTGGTCCGCACGCCAAGCGGAGTCACTTTGACTACGACGTGGTTGGACTCCTCCGCGATGTAGGTGTTTCCGGCCGCATCCACTGCGATACCGCGGGTGTTGAGCCCGGAGACCGGTGAGCTGATTGTGCCTCCGGGAGTGATCTTGCGGACGGCGCCGTTATTATCGTCGGCGATCAACAGATTGCCGGCCGAGTCTACGCGCACATCGGTCGTAAAGTCGCCGATTTGCGCGGCCGTGGCGGGACCGCCGTCGCCGGTGTCCGCGGCAATGCCATTGCCTGCGATGGTCGTCAGCGCTCCGGCGGCGCTTACTTTGCGAATCCGCAGGTTCCCGTTATCGGATATATAAAGGTTACCGGCTGAATCCACCGCAACACCTTGCGGATTGGAGAGAAATTGGGTAGTGGCGGGGCCGTCCCCATTGAAGTTGAATTGCGCATTTCCGGCAAGGGTCGTGATATTGCCGGCGGTGTCGACCTTGCGGACGCGGCGGTTGATGGAATCGATCACGTACACGACTCCGGCGGCATCCACTGCCACTCCGGAGGGCTGATCGAATTGCGCGCCGGCAGCCGGCCCGCCATCGCCCGAGAACCCATTCCGACCCGACGCACCACCGCCCGCCACCGTCGATATCGTTCCGCCCGGAGTGATCCTGCGGATCCGTTGATTGAAACGATCCGCGACGAAAAGGTTGCCGGCGCTGTCGAACGAGAGTCCGGCGGGCCCGTTAATCCAAGCGCTTGCGGCAGGACCGCCGTCTCCGAGATTGCAGCACACGTTGGAGCCGGCAAATGTGGTAATGATGCCCGCCGGCGAAACCATTCGAATGCGGTTGCTTGAATCGGCGATATACAGATTGCCGGCGGCGTCGACCGCGAGGCCCTGGGGCGAGTTCAGTTGCGCATTGACGGCGGGTCCGTTGTCACCGGAGAAACCGGGCGTTCCATTGCCCGCTACGGTTGAGATAATCCCATGGGGATTGATTTTCCGCACGCGGTTGTTGCCCGAATCGGCCACATACACGTTGCCCGTGCTGTCCACCGCGACTGCCCCGACGGTTCGGAATCCCGCAGCCAGCGCCAGGCCGCCGTCGCCATAGAAGTCATAGTTACCTTCGCCGGCGATCGTCGTTATGATCCCATTCCCATCGATCTTGCGGACGCGATTGTTGAAACCGTCCGCAATGTAGAGATTGCCCGCCGCGTCCTGGGCCAGACCTTGTGGGTTGTTGAGCTGCGCGCCCGTGGCTGGGCCGCCGTCGCCGTTGAATCCGAAGACGCCCGTTCCGGCAATGACGCTTATGGAGCCGAGTGGGTTGATTTTCACGATCTGATGGTTATACCGGTCGGCCACGATCAGGTTGCCGCCGGAATCCACGAGCATGCCGCGATCCGGCGCGATGGGTGCATTGATCGACGGGCCGCCAATGTTCGGGAAGGTCCAGGCCGCACCGGCCACCGTGATGATGTTGCCGGCTGCGGGGGTGATGCTGAAGGTTTGCGAGGTAGCACGAACGGATCCGACCGAAGCCGAGAGCGCATAGCCGTTATCCGCCAGGCTGACCGTGATGGGGAAAGTCGCCACCCCGCCGGCATTAGTGACCGCGGAGGTAGAGCCGCCCAAAACCGCACCGCTCGGGTTGGAGACCAGCGCTACGGTGACAGTTGCTCCCGCGATCGGGTTCGATGCCGGATCGAGCACCTGAACTTGCGGCGCCGGGTTCAGCACCTGCCCCGCAGCCGCGGTGCCGGGCTGCGTGGCGAACGAAATGCTGGATCCTGCGGGTAACTCTGATTGGATGGCAAAGCTCGCGTATGCTACTTGGCCGCTGTCAGTGACCTCCACGACGAAGGGGAACGCGCCTGCAGCGGTAACGGTTCCGCTCAACAAGCCGGTGGATGGGTTGAGAGAGAGGCCGCCGGGCAAGGAACCGCTAAAGATAGTCCAGGAGCGCACCCCGGAGCCGCCAACGGCCTGGAGCTGCGTATTGTAGGCCGCGTTGAGCGCGGTGGCGGGCAAGTTAAGGGTGGTGATCGTAAGCCTGCTACCAGGTGCGATTGTCCCCAACGCCGCTACCTCGCGGATGCGGTCGTTGCCGCTATCTCCAATGAACAGGTTGCCGGAGAGATCGAAGGTCAGCCCGCGCGGCTGGCTCAATTGAGCGCTCGTGGCGGGTCCGCCATCGCCAAAGGAGGAGCCGCCGCCGGCAACCGTAGTGATCGTGCCACTCAGATTGACCTGACGGACCCGGCCGTTGTTCGTGTCCGCGATGTACAGATTGCCGCCCGCATCTACGGCGAGGCCGGTCGGGAAGTTCAGCGACGTGCTAGTGGCGGCCCCGCCGTCGCCGCTGAAACCGCCGTTTCCATTTCCAGCGATGGTCGTGATCGTACCGCTCGGGCTCACGACACGCACGCGGTTGTTGCCGGGATCGGAGACATAGAGGTTACCGGCAGCATCCACCGCGACGGACCGAGGGCCCGACAGGCTGGCGGCCGTCGCCAGACCACCGTCGCCTGAGAAGCCAGCGGCCCCGTTACCGGCAACGGTTGTGATCGTTCCAGCGGGAGACACTTTCCGGATGCGATTGTTGGCGGCGTCCGCGATATAGAGGTTTCCACTGGCGTCGAACGCCAGGCCGAACGGATTAATTCCCGCGGCTGTGGCAGGGCCGCCATCACCGAGATAACTCGAATTTCCGTTACCCGCGAAGGTGGAGAGAACTCCAAGGGTGTCGATCTTCAAAACCCTGGCGTTTGCCGTGTCCGAGAAATAAAAATTCCCCGCAGCATCGATCACGCCGTAGGTCGGACCATTCCCCAGAATGGAATTCACCGCCGGGCCGCCTACTCCCGAAGCCGAAAAGTCGCCGTTGCTGAAGTTTCCGTTGCCCGCGATGGTTGTGATGACTCCCGAGTTGCTCACTTTGCGAATCCGCGCGTTATTGCTGTCGACGACGAACAGGTTGCCCGCGCCGTCGGCGGCCGCGCCAAAGGCGGCCCACAAATTGGCGCTGGTTGCCAGACCGCCATCGCCGGCAAACTTGAAATTGCCGTTGCCGGCCAAGGTCACGATATTGCCGGAGGTGTTAACCTGGCGCACGCGCCGGTTGCCGCTGTCATTGATATAGAGGTTGCCGGCCGCATCCAGGGCTATTCCAACCGGATTGGCCAGCGCGGCGTTGATGGCCGGCCCGCCATCGCCGGCAAAGGTGAACAATCCATTGCCGGCCACGGTCGAGATGATCCCGGCGTTGTTCACTTTTCGAATCCGCGAATTATTGTCGGCAAAGTAGAAATTGCCCGCGCCATCGACGGCTACACCTGCCGGCGCACCGGAGCCGGCGCCGATCGCCGGTCCTCCGTCGCCAAAGTAGCCGCCGGTTCCGCCCGCGACTGTGGTGATCACGCCTCCGCTTACCTTGCGGATACTGTGATTGTTGGAGTCGGCAATGAGCAGATTGCCGGCTGCATCGATTGCGACGCCGCGGGGCGTATTGAGCTGTGCGTTGACAGCCTGGAGCCCGTCTCCGGAATTACCTGCGGTTCCGTTCCCGGCGATGGTGCCGATGTTTCCAACAGGATCGACCACGCGAACGCGGTGATTGCCGGAGTCTGCGATATATAGATTTCCCAAGGGATCCACAGCCAGACCTTGAGGAGTCCGGAACAAGGCGCCCAGGGCTCGACCTTCGCCCCCGTACCCAAAGAAACCGCTGCCGGCCACGGTGTTGATGATTCCGCTGGTATCGACTTTCCGCACACGCTGATTGTTGGAATCGGAAATATAAAGATTGCCGCTCGCATCCAGTGCGATGCCTTGCGGGAAATTCAGCTGCGCGCTGGTCGCCGGGCCCCCATCGCCCGTGAAGCCGGCCCTACCCGTGCCGGCGACAACACTGAGCACACCGCCGGCGACTTTGAACACCATGTTGTTTCCGCTGTCGGCGAAATACACGTTGCCGGCGCCGTCTACCGCAACACCCTGGTTATTTCCGATTGGAGCATTAGCAGCCGGTCCGCCGGCACCGTTGAAAACCCAACTGCTGCCCGCCACCGTAATGATTCCGCCAGTCGCCGGCAGAACGTTGAACGGAGCGGAGACCGAACCGATCGACGCCGCGGATGCGCTTAGTGTGTAGTTGTTGCCGGCGCGATCGATGCTCAGGCTGGGGAAGGTGGCGATCCCATTCCCATTGGTCATCACGGTCGTGGCGCCGGAAAGAGTGCCGCCGCTGGCGTTGTTTCCGATGCCGACGGCAATGTTGACGCCCGCGATGCCGAGGCCGCCGCCATCCTGTGCTTTGATTTGGACTGCGGGCACGATGGACTGGCCGGCAGCCGTGTTCACCGGCTGGCTGAGGAAGACCAGACTTACCCCGGCCGCGGTGTTGGATTGAATCACCAGGCTGGCAGTGGCGATCTGCACACCATCGGTCGCCTGCACGGTAAAGGCAAAGGCGCCGAACTGCGTAGCCGTGCCGCTGATCTGCCCGCTGCCGGAGTTCAAAGTCAAACCTGCCGGGAGGGCACCCGAGGAAAGGCTCCAAGTGAGTGCGCCCGATCCGCCCGCAGCTTGCAACGTGGAATTGTAGGCCACTCCGGCATTCGCCGCGGGAAGGGTCGTCGTCGTAATGACTAATCGCGTGGCGCCACCCGGAGCCGCGCCGCCGATCACTTTGCGGATCCGGCTGTTCCCGGAATCGCTGATGAGGAGGTTGCCGGCTCCATCCACCGCCACGCCGATCGGACCGTTCAGCTCGGCTTTGAGAGCCGGACCGCCGTCTCCGGAGAAACCAGCCGTGCCGTTGCCGGCGACGGTGGTCATGATTCCGGTCGGATCAATTTTGCGAATGCGCTGATTGTTTTGATCGGCCACGTACACATTGCCGGCCGCATCGGTCACCAACCCCTGCGGGTTGTTCAGAGCAAGCTGCGTCGCAACGCCATCGCCAGTGAAACCTGCATTGCCGTTGCCGGCGATCGTGTTGATTAAGCCGCTTGGGCTCACCATCCGAATGCGCTCGTTATTCGTATCCGAGATAAAGAGGTTGCCCAGGCCGTCGACGGCTACGGCCTGCGGCCCATTGAGAGACGCATTAACGGCAAGCGAGCCATCGCCCGAGAAACCGGCGGCTCCGTTGCCGGCGACAGTCGTAACAGTTCCCGCCGGAGTAACCTTGCGGACTCGATTGCTGTTCGCGTCGGCGATATACACGTTACCGAAAGAGTCGGTCTGAACGGCGGAGGGGTTCATGGCCGCGGCAGTCGCCGGGCCCCCGTCGCCGCTAAATCCGCTCTGGCCGTTGCCGGCGAAGTCGCTGATGATTCCGCCCGAGTCCACGCGCCGAACCCGCAGGTTGTTCGTGTCGGCGATGAAGAAACTGCCGGCCGGACCGGGGGCAACCGAACCGGTTTGGGCGCCATTACTGCCGAGTGAAGCGTTCACCGCCGGACCGCCATCTCCGGAAAATCCGGAGATCCCGTTCCCGGCAACTGTCGAGATATTCCCGGCGGGGGTAATCCTTCGGACCCGCATGTTCCCGGAGTCGGAGATCAGGATATTGCCGCCTGAGTCGAGCGTAATACCGCCGGGAGCGTCCAGTTGGGCGCTGGTGGCCGCGCCGCCGTCGCCTCCGAAACGGTACTGTCCGTTTCCGGCAAAGGCGGCGATATTACCCAGCGTGTCGATTTTGCGAACGCGCCGGTTGTTCGGATCGGCGAAATAGAGATTGCCGGCAGGATCGAGGGCGAAAGCTGCTGCAAGATTGAGCGTCGCGAGGAAAGCAGCTCCCCCATCCCCGGATAGTCCACGGACTCCGTCGCCCGCGACCGTCGAAAGGATGCCAGCCGTGCTGATCTTCCGCACACGCGAGGACTCCGAGTAATAGAGGTTCCCCGCTCCGTCCACTATGAGACCACCACTGGTATTGAGTAAAGGCGCATTCAAAGCCGCGGATCCATCAGGCGTGAAGGCGTTGAAACCGGTTCCAGCGATGGTGGACAAGTTGCCGCCCGAGAGCTTGCGAATCCGATTGTGTCCGACATCGTTGATGATGAGATTTTCCGCGGGATCCAGCGAGATGCCCCAAGGGAAGGATAGCGAGACACTCGTAGCCGGACCATCGCCGTTGAAGTTCGTGTTTCCATTGCCCGCGATGGTGGTGATGGTTCCGCTGGTATCGACCTTGCGGATCCGTTGATTGCTCCGATCGGCAATGTATAGATTGCCCGCCGCATCGGTCACAACCGCAATGGGAGAGTTGAGGGAGGCAAGTGTCGCCGGCCCTCCGTCGCCCGAATAGTTCGCCACGCCATTGCCCGCGACCGTGCTGATGATTCCCGCCGGCGTTACTTTGCGGATACGGTTCCCGAAGAATTCGACGATATAGATGTTATTTCCGGAATCCACCCAGACGCCGACGGGAGCATTGAGCTGCGCGCTGGCGGCTGGTCCGCCATCTCCGGAGAAGCCGGCTACGCCCGTGCCCGCAATAACGGTCAGCATCCCCGCGGGCGAAACTTTGAAAATGAGATTGTTGTTGAAGTCGGTTCCGTATACGTTCCCCGCGGAGTCGCTGGCCAGGCCATAAGTAGCGCTGAGAGCGGCGTTCACGGCGAGGCC
This sequence comes from Bryobacteraceae bacterium, assembly GCA_035295805.1. GTDB lineage: Bacteria > Acidobacteriota > Terriglobia > Bryobacterales > Bryobacteraceae > PSRJ01. The sequence continues at coordinate 10,598 of DATGII010000046.1, forward strand.
GCCGTTTCCGGTGAAGGTCCAGCTACTTCCGGCGACGGTGGTAATGGCGCCAGTCACGAGCAGAATATTGAAGGGTGCGGATGTGACGTTCCCCACGCCGCTCCCCGAGGCCACCAGCGTGTACCCCGTGCCCGCCAGATCGATGCTGACATTGTTGAAGGTCGCCACACCGGAGGCGTTGGTGGCTACCGTCAGAGCGCCGGAAAGTGCTCCTCCGGTCGGATTGGTTCCGATCGCGAGTGTCACGCTCATGCCCGGAATCGGGTTCGAAGAGCTATCGCGCGCCGTGACTTGGACCGGTGGAGCGATGGCTTGGCCGCCGCTCGTGTTCGACGGTTGAACGGTGAAGGCAAGGGTGGCTCCGGCCGGTGCGTTGACCAGCAAATTCAGAGTGGCCCAAGCCGCCTGCGTCCCGGAGGTGACTTGGACAGTGATATTAAAGGCACCGACGCCCGCCGGCGTGCCGAAGATCTGGCCGGTGGAATTGAGGGTGAGCCCGGAGGGCAAAGCGCCGGCAGTGATCGCCCACGTCTTCGTGTTGCCACCCCCCACCGCCTGCAGAGCCGGCGCATTATAGATTGTTCCGAACGTTGCGGTCGGCAAGGTGGTTGTCAGGATCGTGAGCCGGCTGCCCGACCCGGGCGAATTGATGGCGGTGACCTCGCGGACGCGATCGTTGAACGTGTCCGCAATGAACAAGTCGCCGGCGGCGTCCACGGCCACACCCTGCGGCGCTGCCAGGAGGGCACCGAGGGCGGGCCCGCCATCTCCGGCGAAACCGCGCGCACCGGTTCCCGCCACCGTGGTGATGATGCCGGTGGAATCGACTTTCCTCACGGCATTGCGCGAGCCGACGATGTAGAGGTTGTCACCGCTATCGACAGCCACTTCCCGCACTCCAGCCACGGAGGCATTGATTGCAGGGCCGCCATCTCCGCTTGGCGCCCCCAGGCCGTTGCCCGCTACCGTTGTAATGATTCCGGTGGGGCTGACCATGCGAACGCGCTGATTCAGCGCATCCGCGATGTACACGTTTCCCAGCGAATCGATCGCCACGCCTCGCGGAGAATTCAGCATAGCGGCCGTAGCTGCTCCGCCGTCACCCGAGAAGCCCGCCTTGCCGGTACCGGCAAACGGAACGATAGTCCCGCCAGGCGTAACCTTGCGCACTCGGTTTGCCAGTAGTTCGACGATGTACAGATTGCCGGCAGCATCCACAGCCACGTTTCGCGGCATGAACAGACCGGCGGCCGTAGCAGGCCCGTTATCGCCGGTGGATTGGAAAGACAAGCCGCTTCCAGCGACCGTCGTGATGACGCCGCCCGGGACGACCCGGCGGACGACGCCGTTCAACGTGTCCGCGATATACAGATTGCCAGCGTTGTCGAGGGCCACGCCTCCCAGAAAGCCGCTCAGCCGCGCTGCCGTCGCGGGTCCGCCATCGCCGCTATATCCGGCGACCCCGGTTCCCGCAACTGTCGTGATGGTTCCACCGGGCGTGACCTTGCGCACGGCCGAGTTGGCGGTATCGGCGATGTAAAGGTTGCCGGAAGTGTCGACGGCCACTCCCCAAGGCTGGTTCAAATGGCCGCTGGGCCCGGGTCCGGAATCGCCGTCGTATTTGAACTGGCCATTGCCGGCGATCGTGTTGATGATGCCGCCGCTCACTTTTCGAATGCGCTTATTGCCGCTGTCGTTGATATACCCGTTACCGGCCGCGTCGATGAGCACTCCCACAGGTTGATTAAGCGCGGCTGCCGTCACTACACCGCCATCGCCCGAGAACCCCCCGGTCGTTCCCGCGGCGGTCGTGATGGTTCCGCCGGGTGTGAGCCTGCGGATGACATTCGCGAAGTTATCGGTGATATACAGGTTGCCGCTGGCGTCGAGAGTCAGTCCCACCGGCGATGCCAGCAGCGCTGCAGTCCCTGATCCCCCATCTCCGGAATATCCGAATGCTCCGGTCCCCGCTACCGTGCTAATGATGCCGTTTGCAGCGAGCTTGCGGACCACGGAGGCGGCGCTGTCCGCGATGTAAATCTGCCCGGTGCTATCGACCGCGACACCTTCAGGGAAGTTCAGGGCGGCACTGGTCGCCGGACCGCCGTCACCGGAGTACCCGGCGACGCCATTACCGGCCAAGGTAGTAATAGTTCCACCACTCAGTTTACGAATCCGGGAATTGCCGGCATCCGCAATATAGAGGTTGCCCGCGGCATCCAGCGCCAGTTCCTCGGGGCCATTCAAGCTGACCGAGGTCGCCGCGCCATCGCCGTTAAATCCGCTTGTGCCGTTGCCGGCCACGGTCGCAATCGTACCGGCGGCATTCACGATCCGAATCACGCTGTTGCCGGTGTCGGCGATATACAGGTTGCCCGCGGAGTCGAGCGCCAGACCGGCCGGCGCGTTAAGCGTGGCGGCGATAGCCGGACCATTGTCACCGGTATACCCCACCGCTCCCGTTCCGGCAACGATGGACAACACGCCGGCGGGCGTGACTTTCACGACGATGTTTTGCCGTTGTCAGCCGCGTATACATTGCCGCTGCCGTCGACGGCCAACCCCTGAGTCGGCCCCAGCGGGAACGAGGTTGCCGGACCGCCGGCCGCCGGCGGAACCCAGCTATGCCCGGCAACCGTGTTGATAATGCCGCCCGGAGGCAGGATATTGAAGGGCGCTGAAACCGCGTTCGTGCCGCCGACCGCGCTCGCGACCAGAGTGTACCCCGCTCCTGTCGCGTTGATGGTCAAATTGGAGAAGATCGCGATCCCGGTGGGCCCTGTGATGATCGGATTTGCGCCCGACAGCGCCCCGCCGCCGGGGTTGGCGCCGATCGCAATCGAAACCGTGATTCCCGGAAGACCGATGCCGGTAAGGTCCTGCGCCTTGACCTCGAGCGGAATTGGCTGGCCGGATTTGGTGTCAGACGGCGCTACTGCGAAAAGCAGGGTGAATGGCGCGATCTGGATGGTGAGCGCTTTGTTCCCGATCTGGCCGAGGGAATCGGTGGCACGGACGGTGAACGCAAACGTCCCCAAGCCCAGCGGAACGCCGGAAATGGCATTGCCTGCCAAGTTCAAACCGGGCGGCAAGCTGCCTGCCGCGATCCTCCAGGTCACGCCTCCGGTTCCTCCGGAATTCGTCAGCGTCAAATTATAGCCGACGCCCACGTATCCATTCGGCGCGCTCGGTGTCGTGACGACTGGGGGCGCCGGAGCCGTGATCGTGAGGGTCAGATTCTGGAGGGCTAATTCCGGCGGGGCGCTGGAATCCTGCGCTTGCACGGTGAATGGAAAGACACCGGCGGCGATCGGGGTTCCTGTAATCTGGCCGTTCGGCCCGAGGCTCAGACCCGCAGGCAGCGGGTTGGCACCCGTAACGGACCACGTGACGGCGCCGTTACCGCCCGCAGAGATCAAGTTGAAACTGTATGGCGCCCCGACCGAGCCGTTCGGCAGCGAGGCGGTCACGACCAGCAATCTGGAAGCCCCGACCGGTTGCTGCGTGAGGCCGGCTTGCAGGTCCGGCGTATTGACGGCGTGGCTGGTGGCCGAGGTGATAACGGTAGTCGGATCGAACGCCGTCCCTCGCGGAATAAAGAACCGCGCAGTAACATTTACAGTCTCGCCGGGCCCAATCGTGAGGCTCGCATTCGAGACGTCCGGGTTGGACACATCGGGATTCCCGACCGTGGATATATTGCCCGAGAAATTCGGCGTCACGATATTCGCCAGTACTTCATACTGCGCCTGAAAATTCACCGTACAGCCGTTGATTACCGGTGTCTGATAAATCTTGTTCAGGATGAGCTGACGCTTCACGGCGTTCGGCACCTGGCCGAACATTTTGATTGTGTAAGAGACATTGGCATCTCCGTGATTCGTGACATGCCAGGTTGTGTCCGCCACCAGCGCGCCGTTGCTCACGTCCGGGTTGGAGACATCCGGGTTGGACACGTCCGGGTTCGACACGTCCGGGTTCGACACATCCGGATTTGATACATCGGGGTTGGACACGTCCGGGTTGGCGACCACTATGTTGGAAACATCGGGATTGGAGACGTCCGGGTTGGACACATCCGGATTCGACACATCAGGGTTGGAGACGTCGGGGTTGGAAACATCGGGATTGTACAACTCGGCGTTGCTGACATCGGGATTGGCCGGGTTCGTCGGATCGGGGTTGAGCTGAATGAAAGTCTGCAGGCCGCCGGCCACGACCGTCCCATTGGGGGCGGTCACCTCGGCCACATTCACGCGCACCGAAGCCGTGGGATTTGTGGATTGAATAAATACCGTGCGTGAAATGCTGGACCCGGGCGCGATCGTCACATCCAAGCGGAGGAGCGCGCTCAGTACGGCGGCACGCGATTGCGTAAACGACGCGCGCCCGCCTGGCGGCTGATTGGCGACAGTCAGCCGGAAAGTCTTGGTCAGGGCAGTCGTGTTCCACACGGTGACCGGGAAGGCTCTTTGAAACTGTGCGCTGAGAGCTTTGGAATTGGCAGGTGCAATGGCCAGCAGACCCTGAGTGATGCGAGCCGAATAAATGTTCTGGTCGCGCATGCCGGCATCGCCGGCGAAACAGACGGGCCTCGGGTTTGCGCCGGTCGGATCGAAGACATTGGCCGGTACATTGGCTCCCGCCTGCGTGAAAGGAGGAGTGTACTTGGTCCAGTCGCCGTTAGCAGGACCGCGGACGTCGCGATTATCGGTCCAAACCGCGTGATAGACCTGCCCGGTTGACGGAGCTGAATTGAAGCTCCAGTTGCCGGAAGAGGGGTCCCGCACGAACATCTGCGTGGCGATATCCAGGTAATCGCCCATGAACGGCACTGTCCCGCCCTGAAATAGCGGCAGGTTTGGAACATTGAATTGAAGCTGCTCGATACAGCCGGGACAGTTCGGATCGGGCGCGTTCGGGGGGAAACTGCCCGTCAGGTACTGCGAAACACGGGCCGTCCCGAAGACCGGCACGGCTCCGGGCAGCGCCTGGGCAGCCCACACGTCGATCGTATGGCGGCGCTTGATCTGGGGAAACATCGGTAAGGGGGCATCCGCGATCTCCGGATTGAATACGTTGTTGTCGCCCAGCGGGGGCGCCGAGATCAGATCACCCAACGGCTTCCTCGTTTCGCTGTATTGGCCTCCGCCCAAGGGCGTAAAAATGCCTTCCGTGCTGTCCTGGCGGAGGTCGTAGTAAATCATCATCAGGCTGCCGCCGGCAAACGTCAGCGCGGGCATGATCTGATGCCCCCGAACCGGCTGGTTGTCGATTGGGCTCGGCACAGTCCAGGTTTGGCCGCCCGCCGAGGTCGTCAGCACGATGCGGGCGTCCCCTCCCGGACCAACCCCGCGCTGCGACCAGGCGACATAAACCTGCCCGCTGCCATCCACGGTCATGGCGGGATAGGCATTGGTGCGGAAAGTGGCTGCGCTAGTACCCTGATCGAACGGAGAAATCGTGGCGATCACCGCCGGCGCCGTGAAGGTCTGCCCGCCATCGACGGATTTGACGAATACGATTGCGTCCGGCACGCCGTTGCTTTGAAAACGGCGCCACGCGACGTATACGGCCCCGGAACCGGGATCGATGGCGATGGTTGCTCCTTGATTGACCGTCGATCCGGCTGTCAGCGTTACCGCCGGGCCCCAGGTGAGTCCGCAATCCTGGGATCGCCGGAACAGGATTTGCCCCTGCTCCTCGTCATTCCCCGCAAACGATGTGTAGCTGAGATAGACGTTTCCCCCGGGAAACGCCTGGACCGGTACATTTGCGCCGTTGATCGCGCACGTCTGTGCTCCGGCGCGCGGGATATCCACGGCCAGCCACGGCTTATCCAGGAAGATGCCGCTGCCGCCTGCCTGGCTGGAGATCACCGTTGTGTTCAGGTATTCGATCGGGTCGCCGTTTTCCGTATTGTTGTTGTCGATGAAACGGGTTACAAAGATCGCACTCGGCTGATTGTTCCCTCGGTTAAAGGCCAACCCGGCCAGATAGAACATCCCATTGGTGCCCGGTCGAACAACTGGATCGGCCGCCGCGTTGTAGCCCTTGAGCGGCGAGTTTGGATCGAGCGAAGGGATACCAAAGAGTCCGTCTTGCGGAAAACCAGGGAGCAGCGTGCTCTTCCACGTCTGTCCGCCGTCCAGCGATTTGAATAGCCCCAGCCAGGCGTCGCCGGTCTCGTCTCCCGGTACAGCTGGGATGTCAACCGCCCGGTAATCGTTGGCGCCAGCGAGTAAATGTAAAGAATTGCGGCTCGATACCGCCAGAGACGGCTCATTCTGGCGCTGCAGAAAGGGATCGCCATCCGGAAACGAGGTGCCAGACACCATATTGACGTTGTGTCCCGGAATCTGTCCGAACAACGCCAATCCAGTACACAGAAAGCCAGCCAGCAGGCGGGGGCCGAGGCCGGTAAAGGGAGTCGTCAGTGGATAGGAGGAGCTTCCGGTAGGTTTTCTGAGCATGCGCGAGAAGTCGAGGGAGTATAGCATGGGTGCTCCTCATCGTTAAGTCTCAAAACCATTAGTTCCCAGTTCAGCCCACTCGTACCGTTACAACTAAGAAGTTCGTTCCGGACACTCCTCCTGGTTTTAGTTATCGCCCCTAGCACTAGATGGGGGCCGGCTGTCCGTTTCGATGACCCGGACGGCGAGGAACGAGCGGCCTTCACTGGAGATCGGGGCGCGCTTGGCTGAGTGCGCGGCAAACATTGTCGCTTCTCTTTGGCTGTTGCCAACATTCGGTTTCACCCCTTAATGCGGAAAGCAGTGCGTGCCGGGATCATTTTCGGCTCAGATTTTTTAGGAAGCTGCGCTGAGCAGCGCCGCGGCGCGTCGATGGATTGCGGCGAAATGCTAAACTGAGAGACCGACTTCGTCTAAAGGCTGATTGCTGTGACCGCGGAACGCTGGGAGCGCGTGAAACAAATCTTCGAGCGAGCCCGCGGCGTTGCACCCGAAAAGCGCGGCCCTATTCTGGACGACGCTTGCGGGTCCGATGCTGAGTTGCGTGGTGAAGTAGAGTCGCTGCTTGGGTCACTGGCGAAAGCGGGCCGCTTCCTGGAAGACTCGGCGGCCGCGACGCCCGGCTCGGCGAATCCCGACTGGTCCGCAGTGGACAGCGAAGAAACCGAACTCCTGCCGCCGCCGACCGCGGCCTTCGGGCCGGGCGCGATTCTTGCGGGACGATACGAGATCCAGCAGTTATTGGGGCGCGGAGGCATGGGCGCCGTATACAAGGCGCGCGATCGCGAACTGGATCGCGAGGTCGCTCTTAAGGTCATCCGCCCCGAGTTGGCCCACGACGAGCAGGTGTTACATCGCTTCAAAAGGGAATTGATTCTGGCCCGCCAGGTCACACACCGCAACGTAATCCGGATTTACGATCTGGGCTCTGCCGAAGGTTTTAAATTCATCAGCATGGAGTATCTCGAGGGGCGCAGCCTCTCGAGTCTATTGAAAGAGCGCGTGAAATTACCGGCGGAGGATGCCGTCACCATTATCAAGCAAGTCTGTGAAGGGCTGGCGGCCGCTCACGCCCAAGGCGTTGTGCACCGCGATCTCAAACCGCAGAACATCATGGTCGACGCGCAGGGCCGCGTCGTCCTGATGGATTTTGGCATTGCGCGATCGGTCGAAAGCACCACCGGGATGACTCGAACGGGGTCCCTGCTGGGGACGCCGGCCTATATGTCGCCGGAGCAGGCGAAGTCCGAGCCGGTGGACGCGCGCTCGGACATCTTTTCTCTCGGCATCATCTTTTATGAACTCCTCACTGGACAGATCCCGTTCCAGTCCGAGACAGCCATGGGCTCCCTGTTGAAGCGGTGCCAGGAGCAGGCCGTCCCGCCGGCGCGGATCGATGCCACGATCCCTGCGGTTATCAGTGAGATTACTTTGAAAGCGCTGGCCACACGTCCGGCGGACCGTTATCAGAGCGCCGCCGACATGTTGAACGACCTGGAGCGGCGGCAGGGAACATCGACAACTGGTCTGTCTTCCGCCCCTGGCCGGAAAAACGCTCTGCCGTGGAATCGAATCGGCGCCGGAATCAGCCTGCTGCTTGCGGCCGGCGCGGTGTGGTTCGGACTGTGGTCCCGGATCGGGAACGGCCCTCCGCCCGCGCCCAAACCGATCACTGTTCTGGTGGCCGACTTCGACAATCGGACCGCCGATCCGGTCTTCGATGGCACTCTCGAACCAATGTTTACGATCGGCCTCGAGGGCGCTTCCTTCATCACTTCCTATCGAGCAGATCAGGCCCACCGCCTGCTGCGTGAGTTGCGGCCGGGATCGACGCGGCTCGACGCCCCGGCCGCGCGCCTGTTGGCCGCGCGCGAGGGAATCAACGTCATTCTCACGGGTTCCATTGCACGCCGATCCAGCGGCTTCCAGGTTCGGGTGCAGGCTGCCGACGGTGTGACCGGCGCGGCCATCGTTTCTAAAGAGAGCGGGACCGTCGCGCGCGACGGCGTGCTGGGCGCCGTGGGTAACCTGGTACCCCCGATTCGCAAGGCTCTGGGCGATCTCACTCCGGAGTCGGTCCAGCTCGCGTCGGCTGAGACCTATACCAGCGTCTCGCTCGAAGCGGCTCACGACTACGCGGCGGCACAATCCGAACAATGGCTGGCTAAATTGGACGACGCGGCCAAGCTCTACGCCAAAGCGGCCCAGGAGGATCCCAGTTTCGGCCGGGCTTACGCCGGACTGGCCACGGTTTACCAGAACCAAGGCCGCCGCCAGGAAGCCGAGGAGTATTACCAGAAGGCTTTCGCGCACATGAATCACATGACCGACCGCGAGAAGTATCGCACGCGCGGACCTTATTTTCTTTTGATTCGCGACGGAGCGAAAGCTGCCGAAGAGTACGGCGCCCTGGTTCGGCAGTATCCCTTCGATAACGCGGGCTATGCCAATCTCGCCTTGGCATATTTGTACATGTGGGATATGCCGCGCGCGCTGGAGGCGGGAAGGAAGGCGATCGCGATTAACCCCAAAAACGTGCTGCAGCGCGACAACGTCGCGCTTTACGCGATGTATGCGGGAGACTTTGCGGGATCGGAGCGTGAGGCGAAGGCGGTTCTCCAGGAAAATCCGTCCTACGAACGAGCGTATGTGGCAATGGCTCTTTCGGAATTGGCACAGGGCAGGATCACCGAGGCGGCGGCATTTTATGAGAAGCTGCAAGGCGTCAGCAAGCTGGGCGCGGCATTCGGAGCCGATGGGCTGGCCGATCTCGCAATGTACCAAGGCAGACCGGCGGAAGCCGCGGCGCTCTTGGAGAAAGCCACTTCCGGAAATGTGCCGCCGGACGCCACCGACGCATCGATTGCCGGCCTGGTGAAGCTGGCGCAAGCATATAGTCTCCAGGGCCAGACCACTCGCGCCATCACGACCGTCCAGAAGGCCGTCTCGGCTTCTCAAATACCTGCGGTTCTGTTTCCCGCGGCTCGCATCTATCTCGATGCGGGAGACGGCGCGAAGGCATTGGATCTCGCGGCGCAGCTGTCCAAGCGCCTCGAAGCCGAACCCCGGGCTTACGCGAAGCTGGTTGAAGGCGAGGCGCTGCTGAAGCGTGGAAAGATCCAGGAAGCGCTCGATGCATTCCGCTCATCCAAGCAGTTTGCTGACACCTGGATTTCGCACTATGACAGCGGCCTGGCCTATCTGGCGGCGAAGAGCCTGCCCGAGGCCTCGTCTGAATTCGATTTATGTCTGAAGCGGCGCGGCGAAGCGACGGCGCTGTTTCTCGATGAGATTCCCACTTACTGGCTGCTGCCGCCAGTCTACTATTACATGGGCCGGACCCAGGAAGAGTTGAAAAGCCCGGCCGCGGCGGAATCGTTTCGCTCTTACCTCTCGTTTAAAGAGAACGCGGCGGCGGACCCGCTTGCCGAGGATGCGCGCCGGCGGATCGCTCGTTCAGAGTAACGCCCGTGCCTGGTTGCTGCAGGCCGCGCTCTGTCGCCCACTCTTACGCCAGTATCTACGGCGCTAAACCGAACGACACGACATTCGACCCGGCCGCGATGGCGACATACTGTTCGCCATCAAACGCATACGTCATTGGGGAGGAGCGCCACACCAGCTCCGCGGGCCATTGCCAAAGACGTTTGCCGGTTTGCGCATCGGCTGCCGTAAAAATGCCTCCGTCCTCGCCGAACAGCACAAGGCCCCCGGCTGTCGCCAGCACGCCGCCCCATGAATTCGCGGGGCCCGTCTGCGGGGTCTCCCAACGAATCTGGCCGGTTTGAATATCGATGGCGCGGAGAATTTTCTGGCCGCCATCGCGCTGCGCGGTACCGCCCATGTATCCGGCTCCGGCTTTCCACTCCACGGAGCGCTTCACAAAATTGGCGCAGGATTCGAGCGTCTGAACGTAGTACAGTCCAGTTAATGGACTGAACGCGGTCGAGTACCAGTTGGTGGCGCCGTCCAACGCGGGGCACACGCGCGTCCCCTCGGGAGTCGGCTCCTGATTGGGATTGACTACGGGACGCCCGTCACGTCCGATTTCCTTCGCCCATGTCAAATTGTGGACTACAGCTTTGGTCAGCAGCCGCTCCCCGGTGATGCGGTCGAAGACGTAAAAAAACCCGTTGCGGTCGGCGTGCAGCAGCAGCTTGCGATTTCGGCCCTGCCACTGAGTATCAACCAGAACGGAAGGGGCCTGAGCGTCGTAATCCCATACATTATGCGGCGTGAATTGGTAGAACCATTGCAACTTCCCGCTTTTCGCGTCGAGAGCCACGATCGAGCTCGAGTACAGGTTGTCGCCCCCGCGCTCGTCGCCGACCAGATCGTTGCCGGGGTTCCCCGTGGCCCAATAAACGATTCCGGCCGCGGGGTCGTACGACCCGGTCATCCAGGTGACGGCCCCGGGATGCTCAATTTCCGCGCCCTTCCAGGTTTCCGAACCGGGCTCGCCCGGACGAGGAACAGTCCAGAAGCGCCACACCTCTTTGCCACTGGACTGGTCGAAGGCAGCGACAAACCCGCGGGCGCCTTCATCGCCGCCCGCCGTGCCCGAAATGACCAGATCCCCCGCTACGAGGGGAGCGGAAGTGGCGTTATAGTTCTGATGCCAGTCCGCCATTTCGGTATCCCAGAGCAGATCACCCGTGTACCGGTTTAAGGCAACAATGTGGGCGTGATCAGTTACCATGAACAGGCGATCGCCCGAGATGGCGACTCCACGATTGATGCCGCCGGCGGCATTACCCACCAGGCCGCGCGTCCGCGGCCGCTGAAAATGCCAGATCTCCCGGCCCGTGCCCGCATCCAGAGCCCAGCACTCATTCGCGATTGTCACGTACATCAGGCCGCCCACGACGATTGGCGTGCCTTCCATTCGCGCCGCCCCGGGAACATTGAAAACCCATTTCGGAGCGAGCCTTCGCACATTGGATTTGTTGATCTGAGCCAGCGCGCTATAGCGGTTGCCCGATACATTGCCATGATACGTAGGCCAATCGGTTTCGGATGTTACCAGCCGGAACCGGTCGCCCGACGGACGAAGCAATGCGATGCGGGTGGCATCAAGGCGCAGCTGCAACTCGAGCGAGTTTTGATTGATTACTACCCCCGTCAGCATCCGGCCGTCCGTGGTTGTGACAGTCTTCCGCACCGGCGGCGCTCCCGTGCGGGGAGGCGGTGCGAGCGTATGCAGAAACGCGAGCAGGCCGTTCAGTTCGCCGTTCTCCATCTCAAAGGCGGGCATTCCCCGGCCGGGTCTTCCGGAAATAATGATGGTCGACAACTCCTGGTCCGATCGGCTGGCCACAGTACCGGTGATTGCGGGCCCGAGTTCACCGCCGCCGCCCTGAGCGCCGTGACAACGGGCGCACCGACTTTCGAAGACGCGCCGTCCAGAGTCAGGCGTCTGGGCGGAGAGGCAAATACTCAAGAAAACGATTAATGCGGATAGATGCATAATCAGTTCCGTCGCGGCTCTTTTCGTCTTTCTCTCACACGACATCGAACAGCAACACGGCATAATCAGCCTTGTTGCGCATTGTGCCCTCGATCGACGTACCGCAACATCTCTTTCTCTTTTGCCCGATCCACGGACATGTCTACGTGCACCTGAATAGGGTGCGCGGGATCTGCTGCCCGCGATACGGGGTTAACCGCCGCTGACGCCAGAGTAGCCAGATGGGTCCTTCGTTTCATTCGCTTCCTTCGCGGGTGTACTGATTTTATGTGAGCAGCCGAGCCGGTGCAACGCGCCGATCGTCAGACTGGCAGGAAATCTGGCGTGACCGGACCGGACGATGCCCTCCGCGCCGGGCGATAAAGCGCCGTACTGCGCGCGCCGCTATGCTTCGGCCCGGGCGGCTTCGCGGCCCGCGATTCGCCCGAATACGGTTGCCCGCGGCAGGCCATGCAAGGCGAAGCCGCCGGCGGTTTCTCCGGCGCAGTAAAGGCCGGAAATCACCCGTCCGTGCACATCCACCACTTGGCACTTCGTGTTGATTTTGAGCCCCGTCAGCGTGTCGTGAAGGATGGGAGTCGACCACGCTGCGTAAAACGGCGGCGTCTGAATTTTGAATTGCGGATTCGGTTTGCCGAACTCCGGGTCTCTCTTCATGTCGACATAGGAGTTATACCGCGCAACCGTCTCTTCCAGCGCGCGCTCTTGCATCGGCTGCGACTGATACGGATTGGCGATCTTGCCCGCCAGTTCCGCGAGGGTTTCCGCAGCGAAGAACCAGCCGTTCGGATCCACGTTGGGCGGTTTCGGCTCCCATCGCTCCCGCCGCGCGCCGTCCGCGTCGAAAATCGCCCAGATCGGGCCGCCGCCATTGGCCCGGCTGCCCCGGCCGAGATTTCCGTTGGTGCCCAGGCAAGCGCTTAGAAATTGATACGAATCGTCCATCTCATTCCAAAATCGCTGTCCCACCTGGTTCACCAGAATCACGTTCTGATAACTGCGCACAGTCAGCCCGGAGGCGCCCGCCAGCGCGAACAGCGGGCTCTGTGGATCCCACTTCAGGTTCTGATACCCGTACCGGCACCCGATGTGGGCGGTCTTGGTGACGCCGCGGCCGCCTTCGTTGGATTGATTCGAGGTCGCCCACAAAGCCGCGCCGATCTCCATCGCCAGGATTTCCCCGTCCGCGTTCTGGCGCGTCCACGGCTCGCCCGTGACCTGGTATTCCTCGGTCAATCGCGGATCAAACATCCTTCGAAATTCCACGTTGCTGGTATGTCCGCCGGTCGCCAGGATCACCCCCGTTTCGCGTGAATGTTCACGTCTTTGCCCTGGAATTTCGCGGTCACTCCCAGAACCCGCCCCGATTGCGGACTCTCTCGCAGAATTCGCGTCAGCTTGTGGCGCAAGAGAAAGGTCACGCCTTTCGCCCGTGCGCCTTTCTCCAGGTGCCGGACCAGGCCGGAGCCTGGCCGCCCGTTGATCGTCTCCTTTAAGTCGTCGGAGAATCGCTTGGTCACAAACAGCCGGGGCACGGTGCCTTCATTCACGATCGTCGGCGGCGTATCTTCGAAGACAACTCCGTTTTCGATGAGGAATTCGAACGTCGCCACGTTTTCGTCGGCCCAGGCGCGCACCAGCTCGCGGTCGGCAAAGCGGAACTCCGGATTTTTGTGGTTGGTGTGGTCGAGGTAAACCTGGTCCGCCGAGTCGCTGATCCCATACTTCTTCTGCAGGCTGGTGCCCCCGCCCAGCGGGATGCGCCCGCCGCTCAACATGGCGTGCCCGCCGATATCGTAATTCTCGTCGAGCACGACGACGGAGGCGCCCAGATCCCGCGCCATAATGGCGGCGGGAAGACCTGCGGCTCCCGCGCCGATGATTACCACATCGGCGCTGCGGTCGAAATGAATTCGGCCCGGCTTGGTCTCCCCGCGCCCCGAGCCCGCCAGCGCGGCCGTGCCGGCGCTAACGGCGGCGCTCTTCTTGAGGAAATCTCTTCGATTGACGCCCGAAGTCTTCGATGCCATGGCCAGCCCCCCTTCTTCTTCCGGTTCATGATACCGCGGGAGGAGTGCGGAGGCGGATCGCTACCAGACGTGTGTGGCGAGCACTTGGGGATGACCGGAGGTTCCTTGCACCACGGGAACTCGCAGGACAATCTGGAGATTTTTGGTCGGCCAGTCGTGGGGGAGTTTCGGCGCCACCTCGGCGAAATACGCGGGATGGCTGAGAAAGTCGCCCGCTCCGGCGGTTCCGAAGTGCGTGATGCCGGCGGCCACCACGACCATGCGATCCGTCGTTCGGTCGATCACGCGCGAAACAATCGCGTAATCCGCAGGGATGTCCCAATTCGGCCACGAGTTCACCAGTTTCCAGCTGGTCTGCTCCGGATGATCGCGATCGCGAACGATCTCCAACCCCTGGAAGTCTTTGTAAAAGGTAAACCGCATCTCGCCAACCAGCCGCATCGTCCATCCGTTGTCGAAGGCCCCGATGAGGATCGACGGCTGCTCGCGCAAATCCGAGAAGGTGGTCGCGGATTCGCTGCGAATGCGATAGGGTTTTCCGTGCTTCTGGAATACCGAAACCAAGCCCAGCAGACAATTGGCGTCGCCAAGCGCGATGTAGCGATCCCACTCCGGAACCAGCTGGTTGAGCGGGATCATCTCCTGGGACGAGGTGAAGTCCCGTGATGGCGCGGATTCGATGAAGGATTCTATTTCCTTTTGCCGCGAATCGGACCGGAAGCTGTAAACCCGCGATTGGCCGAGGCAAAACAAGACGCCGCCAGGCGCATCCAGCATGGGCCCCCAGAACCGGTCGAGGTCCGACTGACCTCCGGTGGCGAATAGATAAAGCATTGGACTTATCAGAACGACGGCGGCGAGCCCCAGCGTCAGTCCGACTCGCCATGGGAAAACCCGTCTCGAGGGCGCGGGCGCCGGATCTGCCGAATGGAAAGTCGGCACATACGAGCCGGGGTGCAGTTCGATTCGCGTCTCGCCGTGGTGTTGGGGATCTTGATAGTACTGAGCCAGTTTCTTCCGAATTTCTCCCGCAGCACCTCGCACTACCGGATCGGCGTTAGTATCGTATTCCGGCCGCCGGCCGAAGACCTCGACGCCGAGCGTGCGCTCCTTCAGCAGATGAGTATCGCCGGCGAGTGCGCGCTCCGTGATATGCCGGAGTAGCACTTGACACCGTTGGCTGCTACGGAAGAGCGGGCTGCTCAGGACCCGTTCCACTTGTGTGTGGTTGTTTTCACCACTGCTGGACTCCGATTTCGGCGACGTCTCCACCTCGTCAGAGTTACGGAACATCATTCCCATGTCGATCAGCACGTAAGTCGCCGTACTCTACCCCGAAGGGCTCCAGATCGGCAATGCTCCAAAATCCGTGTATTTAATATATAAAGGCCTGTACTTCCTGTACTGCACCATATGCTACTTGGAACCACCACGGGGCGGGCCTACCATTCTCGGTAGTAATCACAGGTTAGCCCTAGGTATGTGTGTGCAAGACATTGCAGGTCTCATTTGGGCCCGAAGCCGATCGGTTCGGGTGGGTGAGTGAAATGACCCTCGGGGAGAATTCTATGAGCTTTAATAAGTGGTTGAGACTCTCGGTTCTGGTCGCCCTCCTGCTCGGGTTCGGCGTTGCCGCCTTGGCGCAAGAGGCCACGATTCTTGGAACTGTTACGGACCCAACCGGGGCCACGGTTCCAAACGCAAGTATTGCGATCACAAATGTCGATACCGGCCAGGTCCTCCAGATTTCCAGCAACGAAGCCGGTCAATTCGTGGCGCCTGGCCTCCACATTGGCCATTACATAGTCCGCACCGAAGTTTCGGGTTTTAAGCCGATGGAGCAGAAAGACATCGTTCTGCAGGTCGGCGACCGGCTGCGCGTGGACTTCAACTTGGAACTGGGCACTGCGGCCGAACAGGTCACGGTGGAAGCAGCCCCAATCGCCGTCCAGTCGGACTCGAGCGAAGTCAGTCACATGATCAGCGGGGAGCAAGTAGCCCAGATTGCGACCAACGGCCGCAACATCTATCTGTTGGCCACATTGCTGCCCGGGGTGACCAACGCCACCGGCGGAGACTTTCAGTTGCAACTCCCGGTAAGCGCGGACGCCAAATACAGCTTCAACGGCCTTCGCCCGGGCCATAACCTTTTCATTATCGATGGCGGCGAGGCGTACGACCGCGGCGGCGAGGGCCGTCTGAGCGTCATGCCATCACTCGAGTCCGTGGCGGAGTTCCGCGCATTAACTTCCAATTACAGCGCGGAGTATGGCCTCGCCTCGGGGGGAACCACGACCTTGGTTCTCAAGTCCGGCGAGAAGCAAATCCACGCTGCGGCGTGGGAATTCCTCCGCAACGACTGGCTGGACGCGGGCAACTACTTCACCAATGCCGCGGCACAACAGAAGCCGGAACTCCGGTTCAACGAATTCGGGTTCAACATCGGCGGGCCCGTCACGTTTGGCAAGTTATACAACAAGGACCGCAACAAGACATTTTTCTTCTACAACATGGAGTGGCGAAAATACGTGCAGGGAACCGGCGTTATCAATCAGACGGTTCCGTTGACCAGTTGGTACGGCGGGAACCTGTCCGGCGGACCGGCGATCCATGTGCCCACGGCGGCCCAGTTAGCGCCTTCGATTCTAGATAAATTCAAGGCCATGGGGCTTCAGCCAGGCGAGCCGTTCCCGAACAACACGATCCCGGCCAGCCTGCTGGATCCCAATGCGCAAGTCCTGCTGAAGACCGGCATCTTCCCGGCCCCCACCAGCGGCACCCAATTTATCAAGGGTGTTACTGCGCCCACCAACTTCAAGGACGAGACAGTTCGGATTGATCACCGTTTCAACGACAAGTTCTCGATCTTCGGCCACTTCATCGCCGAGCAGATTATGCAGGGGTTCACAACCTCGATGTGGAGCGGCGACAACGTGCCGACGGTCGGGAACAACTTCGGGAACCCGACTTACAGCGCGGTGGTTCGCACGATCCATACCATCAGCCCGACGCTGCTGAACGAGATTAACTTCAACTATAACGGCAACCGCCTGAATATCACGCCGACCGGCTTGTATACGCAACCCTCCGGTCTGCAGATTCCGCGGTTGTTCAGCGGGCCGAACAATCTGAACCGGATGCCGCAAATCAATCTCGCCGGCTCGACCGGCACGAACTACGACGCCACCGGTTGGCCGTGGAACAACGCGGCCGATTCATTCCAGTGGGGTGACGACCTCTCGTGGGTGAAAGGCAACCACCAGCTCAAAATCGGTGCCAGCATCATGTGGTACAAGAAGGTCCAGGACCTGAACGTCCGCACGCAGGGCTCCTACACCTTCAACGGCACTTACACCGGGAATGATTTCGCCGATTTCCTGCTCGGGTTCTCCAACTCCTACGCCGAAGCCGGAGTTCAGGACGCAGGGCATTGGAACCACAAATCCTATTCGCTGTACATCCAGGACAACTGGCGCGTAAACAAGCGCCTCACCTTGAACCTGGGCCTGCGATGGGACGGAATGCCGCATACGTATGAAGCTGAGAACCGTATGTCGAACTTCTATCCCAACCTGTACGACCCGACCAAGAAGGCCCTCCTGCTTCCGGACGGCACGATCAGCCCCAACAGCCCCGGCTTGATCACCAGCCCGAATCCGATCCTGAAGGGAGTGCAGTTCTATGGGAACGGGATCGGCATTGCCGGCCAGAACGGCGTTTCCAACGGCCTGGTAGATAACTACTGGGCGACTTTCGGCCCCCGCGTTGGTTTTGCGTATGACCTTACCGGAAACGGGAAGACTATCCTGCGGGGCGGTTTCGGAACCATGTACGAGCGCATCCAGGGCAACGACATGTACAACTCCGGAGCGAACATCCCGTTCAGCGCCAACGTCACGTTCACCGGCGTTTCCCTCTCCAATCCCGGCACGAGCCTGCAGACCGGCCAAACACTGGTGGCGCCGATCTTGCCGGCCAGCATCGTGGGCTTGAGTAAGACCAATTACAAACTCCCGGTGAGCTACCAGTTCAGCCTCGGCATCCAGCAGTCGCTCGGAGAGAAGAGCGTGTTGTCGCTGGCTTATGTCGGCAACCAGAACCGGCACCAGAGCTATCGGGACGAGACCAACCTGCCCGCGCAAAGCGCTCTGCCGGGCCTCATCAACAATACGGTCCCGTTCAACAGCGTAGTTCCGTATACGGGCCTGGGCTCCATCAATCTGTATGAGAATGCAGGCACCAGCCACTACAATTCGCTGCAAGCGAGTTTAAACTCGCGGTTACATAAGGATCTCAGCTTCCAGGCCTCCTATACGTGGTCCAAAGCCATGGATTCCTCGGTCGGCAACGGCAGCGGCGGCGACCTCCAATCACTCGCCAACCCATACGACCGCTCATACGGGATAGGACCGGCGTGGTTCAATCGCGACCACGTCTTCAACGCCAACTTCCTCTATGACATTCCGGCCTTCCGGCACGCCGCGAGCCGGGCGTTGCGGACCGGATTCGGCGGCTGGCAGATCTCGGGCTTCATTACCGCCGAGACTGGTTTGCCGCTGCAGGTCGATTTGGGCGGACCTGCGGCCTACAATGGCCTGCCGAATTGGACAGACAACAACCAGCGGCCCGGAGGAAACCGGCCCAATGTGATTGGCACGCTCAACTATCCGCGCACGGTGAACAACTGGTTCAACACCACGCCACAGGTCACCTGCCCGGATGGGACCCGGTCGAAAGGTCCTTTCTGCGCCCCAGCCATCGGGCAATGGGGCAACCTGGGCCTGAACGCGTTGCAAGGACCCGGCCGCCACAACTGGAACCTGTCCCTGTTCAAGAGCTTCGTCCTCAGCGAGAAACGAGGCAGCAAGATCGAGTTCCGGGCAGAGAGCTTCAACATCTTCAACCACACGCAGTTTCAGAACGTCAGCGGAACCATGAACAACAGCAATTTCGGACAAGTCACCTCCGCGTTCGACCCGAGAGTGTTCCAACTCGGATTGAAAGCGCAGTTCTGATTTTTGACGCGGTACGCCCCGCTCGCAGTCTAAACGGCTGCGGGCGGGGTTTTTTGTTTTAGGCAGATTGCCCCCTCCACGCTTCCGGATCATTTCCAAGCCCTCCTCCCTGGTCGAATTCTGTTGAGAAATACAACAAAGAGAAATGTGGGGGGCACGCCTTATCCGATTTTTGGAAGTTGAAGCGAAAGTGTGATTGACGGCGCTTATTTTCGATGGTAATCTCGCTTCAATCCGATTTTGGCTCGCACTCAGAATCGGGAAATCAACCAGAAAACAGTGCAGGGATCCGGACCATTCTTCTAAAACTGGTATCTCTCTCACCTCTTCCGGTTAAGTTCGCCCCACGAGGAACCTCCATGTTCGCCCGTTGTTTAATTTCCGTCTTCTTGATTTACGGAGCCTCCTTTGGACAGCAGCAGAACGGGTCTGCCAGCGAGTCCTGGAAGCAGCATATGGATTTGGCCAAGCAACTCGCAGCCCGCGGGCAGTACGCAGACGCAAAGAGCGAGTACGAAGCCGCGTTGCGAGCAGTGAGCGAACTTCCGAATGATGGGCGAGCATTCTTGAGCCGCCTTGGGCTGGGGAGTGTCGCAGCCGCAACGGGTCAGTACACCGAAGCTGAGCAGTGGGATAACGAGGCCGTGCGCGAGGGCATCGAACTCTACGGGAAGGATGCTCCCGGCCTGGCGATTCCCTATGGCAACCTGGCGGGATTGTATCGGGATCAGGAGGACTACGCCCGGGCGGAGGAATTTGCCCGCCTCGCGGTCCGCTTGATCTCGCGGCAACAACCCCCCGTTCCGGCCGCTGAGGCCGAGCTTCTTGGCTCCCTCGGCGGAATTCTCTCGGCGCGCGGCAACTTCGACGAAGCCGAATCCGTTCTGCAGCAGAGCATCGGGATTGCTGAAGAGCTGCCGGGATCTTCCGACATTCTCGCCGCCGGTTGGAGCAATTTGGCCGGCGTGTACACTCGGACCGGGCGGATGAAAGAAGCGCTGGCCCTTTATGAAAGGGCGCGTGATGTGTACAACGGAGCCGGCGACCGCAACAACCCGAACCTGTTTTTCATTCTGTCGGGGATCGCCAGCATCGAGGGCGCTTCAGGAAGCTATACGTTGGCGGTCGATTCCATCGAATCGGCCATTCAGCGCGCGGAGGCGGGCGGCTCCGCGGACACGCTGCAAGTGCGCAACGCGTTGCTGGCCGAGGCCACGTGGCTACACAAGCTCAAGCGCGACAAGGAAGCGAAACGGGTTCTGGCCAAAGCCAGGCAGGTGGCCCGTGCGGCGTCCCATCATAGCTACGGGCAGTACACGGTAGATGCGCGCGAAGTCGCGCAGACCATGGTGGACCGCGCGAAGTAAAGGCCGCCGTCCCTTCATTACGGCGCCTCAGCGTGCCGGCCTGGAATGGCGAGAAGCGGTTCGGCCGGCTGCGGCCCGGCGAGTTGTTTCACTTTTGCGAATTCGGCATCGGCGGCTTCCTGGCGGCCGAGCGACAGCCAGAGGCGGCCCAGCCGGTAGTGCGCGTCGGGTTTGGACGGCTCCAATCGAATGGCGGCGCGGAAATGCTCCGCAGCCTCGGCGGCATTCCGCTCCGCCAGCAAAATACCTAAATCGAGATGCGCGAGCCGGATATTCGGATCCAACCGCAGCGCCTGCCGCAAGTGCTTCTCGGCGCCGCTGTCGTTCCCGGAGCGCATCTCCGCGTCGGCCAGAAAGGTCAGAGCCTGCGTGTGATGCGGCTGGTTGGCGAGTTCCGCTTCGAATTCGCGCCGGGCGTCGTTGTATCGTTTCTGCTTCCAGTAGAGGTACCCGAGGCCGAAGTGCACTTCGGGTTCGGCGGGCGATGCTTTCACCGCCGCTTCGAACTCGGCAGTGGCCTGCTCTTGCTGATTAGCCGCATCCAGCACCTCTCCCATCAGCATGTGAACCGGCGCCGAATCCGGACTACTGTCGAGAAGAAGCTTGAATTCATTCTTGGCGGCGTCATACTGTCTGGACCAGAGGTAGCTCTGCGCAAGTTTGAATCGCAGTTCGCTGTTTCCAGGCTGCTGTTCCACCGCGCGCTGGAGCGGAGCCGCGGCTTCCGCAAAGCGGCGGGTTCCGTAATAGCTCATCCCAAGCAAAACCTGAACCTGAAAGTTTGCGGAGTCCGCCTTCGCCGCGCGTTCGAAAATGGGAGCGGCCTCGGCCAAGCGGTTTAACTTGAAATAAGCCAACCCCAGGTTGAGATAGATCCCGGGCAGATTCGGGTCTTGTGCGAGGGCCGCGCGGTAATGCCGGATCGCCTGCTCGTAGTTCCCCTGCCGCGCCAGCGCGAGCCCGGTCTCAGCCTCGACGGCCGCCGGCAGTTTTGTCGCCGCGCATAACGGGGCAGCAAGCATCAGCATCATCGTGCCGAGGCTTATACAGCCGACACGCATTTCCGAACCGTATGGTAGCGCCATGAATGCCCGTTGCAAAGCCGAGAGCATCGCAGGCTTGCGCCGGCGAATGATCAGGGATTCGGCTCTTTGACCTTGACTACCTGGTCTGCCGCCACATTGCTCAGTTGCTGCACGATTCCGGAGGGCCAGCGAATCACCACTGTCGTGGACGCCGTGCTCTTACCCAACCCAAAGTGGACGGGTCCGGCGCTCGACGAAGCATAGCCGGCGGCAAACGAGACGTGGTCGTACTCCGTGGCGCCTCCGGCCGTCAGCTGAATTCTGGCGCCGATGCCGTCGCGGTTGCTTTTCGTGCCTTCCAGCTCGAATTCGACCCAGTGGTTGCCGCCCGGACTATCGTTGATCCAAATCTCGGCGGGCAGGCCGAGCGCAGTGGCGACTACGTCCAGGAGCCCGTCGTGGTTGAGATCTCCCATCGCGGAGCCGCGGTGCCGGCTGGGCGGCCGCGCGGTTAAGCCCGCCTCCGCGGTAAGCGCCTCGAATTTCATGCCGCCCTGATTCCGAAAGACCGTATTCGGCTGCACCACCTCCGCTCGCGGCGCATACCCTAGCGATTGCACATGACCGCGAGTGACGAACAGATCTTTCCAACCGTCGTTGTCGAAATCGGCCAGAGTCGGAGAATAACCCGCCATGGGCGCGCTCAGGCGCGTCATGCCGCTCGATTGCGTGACGTCGGCAAAACCCCGTTTGCCGAGGTTGCGGAAGATGGGAAAGGTTTCCCTGTCAAGCGCGACGAAGGCCAGATCCGGGAGGCCGTCGTTGTCGATATCGCGGAAATCCACGCCCATTCCTGAAATGAACTGACCATTTTCGGTGAGCGCCACGCCGGCTTCGAAGCCGACCTCTTCGAATCTTCCGCCACCCTTGTTATGAAATAGCGAGTTGTACATCTTGTCGTTGGTAACGAAGAAATCGATCAAACCGTCCTGATCGTAGTCCGCGACGCCCACACCCATGCCTTTTCCGGGGTGGACGCGGATGCCGGATTCCGCAGAGACGTCGCGAAAGGTTCCATCGCCGTTATTGACGAACAACTGATTGGGAGTGGGTTTGTAGAACTTCGGGTGGCAGTAATCGTAAACGCCGGGCGCCGCCTCGCACGGCTTTTCGGTCTGGATGTCCCAGGCGAGATAATTCACCACCAGCAGGTCCAACAGGCCATCATTGTTCACATCCATCCACGCTCCGCCAACCGACCACAACGGGCCATACTGAGCGTCCGGGCCTTTGGCGAGGCCGGCTTTCGCTGTGACATCGGTGAACGTGCCATCGCCGTTGTTGTGGTACAGATGATTTCCGTGCACGCCGCCAATGAACAGATCTTTGTAGCCGTCGTTATCGTAGTCTCCCACGGCGACACCGTTCGCGAAGCCCACGCCGGCCAGACCTGCTTTTGCAGTGACGTCCCGAAAATTTCCGCGGCCGTCGTTTTCGAAAAGGCGGTTGGAATATTTCGGCGCGTTCTTCTCGAGAGTTCGGATATCGGCGCCATTGGTGAAAAAAATATCGAGGCTGCCGTCATTGTTGTAGTCAAAGACGGCTACGCCCCCCGCCATGGTTTCCGGGGCGTGGCGCTCGGGAGTCTCGGAACCGTCGAGCCGGAAATCGATCGGCCGGTACACGAAATGGATGGGTGCGGCCGGGTTCTGGCCGAACATGATCCACGCAGCGAGCAGCGCCGGCAGAAGCCACTTCATCGATGAACGAGCCCCTGAACTCTCGACCCGTATGGTAGCGCGATGACGCGGAGTTTGGAACCCCATTATCGGACGCCCGACTGGACTTCGATCGAGCATCATGTTACGAGGAGAACAGGCATGGCGATCCGCAACCGGATGCTGACCGCGGGAGTGGCCCTGGTCGGAGCGCTCCTGCTACAGGGGGCGCATCGGCCCTCGCCGGTCGAAATAGCCGCACAACACCGCAATCTCGGCAAGGCATTTTTTGAAAATCCGACCACGCAGAAGCAGGCCGTGGCGGAATTCCGGGAGGCGCTGGCGTTGAACCCGGGTTCGGCACGCGACCGCCTGAACTACGGGCTGGCCTTGCTGCGGGCCGGAGAGAGAGAGCAGGCGATCGCCGAACTCCAGGCGGTGCAGCGGCAAGACTCGCTTCTGCCCCACACCTGGTTCAACCTGGGGGTTGCCTACAAAATGCAGCAGAAGGACGCCGAGGCGATTGCGCAATTCCAGGGACTGCTGCGGCTCGTGCCGGCAGAACCGGTGTCGCATTACAACCTAGGCGTGCTCTACCGGCAGAGCGGGCGGCTGGCCGATGCGGTCCAGGAGTTCGAGACGGCCGCACGCCTCGATGACAACTTCGCGGCAGCACGCTTTCAGCTCTTCAGCGCCTACCGGCAATTGAACCGGACAGCAGACTCCGAGCGTGTCATCGCGGAATTTCGCGTGTTGAAAGAGAAACAGGACCGGCCCGATGCGGAGCAGGAAGACGTCAACTGGAGTGCGTACGCGGAGATCTATGACCCGGTCGAGAGCCAGGGCTCCGCGGCCGTACCGTCACCCCGCGCACGTTTTCGCTCCCGCGTGCTCGCAGGCAAAGCGGATCCACGGACAGCCGGAGTCGTAGTGCTCGATCTCGATGGCGATGGCAAACCGGACGTGCTGGTCTGGTCCGACTCGGGAATTCTGTTGTACCGCGGAGGAACAGACCTGGTGGATCGCGGCCTTTCCGCGCTGCGGCACGTTGTGTGGGTCGCCGCCGGAGACTACAACGACGATGGGCTGGTGGATTTGTGCGTGGTCACGAATGAGCGCGTCCTGCTGTTCCGCAATGGTCGGACGGCGGGATTCCAGCCCCAACCCATTCCCGAAGTGGGAGGCGGGTTTCGGCGCGCGCTGTGGATGGATTACGATCACGATCGCGATCTCGACTTGATTCTGCTGGGCGCGCGCTCCCTGCTGCTCCGCAACGATGGCAGCGCCGGCTGGGAAGACCGCACACGCGATTTTCCGTTCGAGGCCGCCAACGCCACTGATGCCTCGGTGCTCCGCTACGCCCCCGACGACGTCAAGGCCTTCGATCTGTTGGTGTCTTACGGAGATCGCGGGAAAATCCTCTATCGCGACCGCCTCAATGGACGTTTTGAAGCAACCCCGGCGCCGGAGACTCGCGTCACCGACGAATTCCAGGGTGCACCCGGGCTGGCGGGCTTTGCGGCGCGAGCGGCCGCCGATTTCAATGGCGACGGGCTGATCGACATCGTCGGCGTGGCCGGCGACGGAGCGGTGCAACTCGCGCTCAACGAGACCAAGCATGCCGGCGAGTGGATCGCCATCGGCCTCGAAGGCGTGAAGAGCCTCAAGATTCCGGCCGGTGCGGAGGTCGAAGTCAAGGCCGGCACGCTCTACCAGCGAAAGCGCTACGAAAATACGCCGCTGACCTTCGCGCTGGGCGACCACGAGGTGGTGGATACGATTCGGATCGTCTGGCCGAACGGGATGATCCAAAACGAGACGCGGCAGCCAGCCCGCCGGCATCTGCACATCAAGGAAGCGCCGCGGCTCTCCGGCTCGTGTCCGATGATCTTTGCCTGGAACGGGCGGGGCTTCGAATTCATAACTGATGTGCTGGGCGTGGCGCCTCTGGGAGCGAGTTCCGGCGATGGGACGTATTTTCCGGTAGATCATGATGAGTACGTGTCGATCCCGGGCGGGTCGCTCGCGGCCCGGCACGGGCGGTACGAGATTCATATCACCGAGGAGCTGAACGAGGTTTCGTACCTCGACCACGTTCAGTTGATCGCGCTCGATCATCCGGCAGCGACCGAGATCTTTACCAACGAGAAATGGAAGGGCCCGCCGTATCCCGAGTTCCGGCTGTACGGCGTCACACGGCGGGTGTATCCGCGCGCGGCCCGGGACGATCTAAGGCACGACGTTTTGCAGGCTCTGTTGCGGCGCGACCGCGTCTACGTGGATGGCTTCTCACGCGATGTGGCGGGTGTCGCGGAGACGCACGCGCTGGATCTGGATTTCGGACCGAACGCTGCGCGGTCAAACCGCGCGGTCTTGGTTCTGACCGGCTGGGTGGATTGGGCGGATGGCAGCACGTTTCTCAAGGCCGCGCAGACCGGACACCCCCTCGCGCCGCCATCGCTGCAGGTGAAGGACGCGGCAGGTCACTGGAAGACCGTGATCGAAGATATGGGCATGCCGAGCGGCAAGACCAAGACCATCGCCCTTGATTTGACCGGCCGGTTTCTGTCTGAGTCTCGCGAAGTACGGATCGTCACGAACATGTGCGTGTATTGGGACGAGATTTTCCTGGGAGAAGACGCGGCGGCGCCTAACTCCCGGTTGACGGCGCTGGAGGCGGGCGCTGCGGAACTGCAATTTCGTGGCTTTTCGCGGATTCAGGTGGATCCCCAACGGAAGCAACCCGAGGCCTTCGACTACGCGTCCGTTTCGCCGGTATCGAACTGGAACCAAACGCCGGGCTTGTATACGCGCTATGGCGACGTACGCGAGCTGGTGCAGGGCGCCGATGACCGCCTGGTGGTGATGGGCTCGGGAGACGAACTGCAGCTTTGGTATGACACCACTGCCTTGCCTGCCCTGCCCTCCGGTTGGGCGCGCGACTTTTTGCTGCTGGTGGACGGCTGGGCTAAGGATGCCGACGCGAATACGGCTTTCTCCCAAAATGTGGAGCCCCTTCCATTTCACGGAATGAGTAGTTACCCCTATCCTTCGGACGAGGGCTTTCCACAAGACGAAATTCACAAACAGTACCGGCATACATACAATACACGCTCCGCATTACATCTAATCAGACCTTTAAAAC
Source organism: Bryobacteraceae bacterium (assembly GCA_035295805.1). GTDB lineage: Bacteria > Acidobacteriota > Terriglobia > Bryobacterales > Bryobacteraceae > PSRJ01. Next base: position 36,838 of record DATGII010000046.1, read on the forward strand.
CGTAATGGTGGATTAATTGCACGGACCATTCCGCGAATCTGTCAGGGAAGACCTGTGTCGGCGCCTAAGCTGTGGAGAAATCGGGTGGCGTTGGTCACGATCGTCCTGGGTGGCGCGATCCTCGGTGCGGGATTTGGCGCAACTCTGGGAGAAGACAACGCTCCTCTGACCTATATTTTCACCGAAACACCGCGCTATGAGCCTAAGGCGTGGCTCGAGGACCGGGAGCGTTTTCCCGAGGGCGGGCACCTGATCCTGGTCGACGGCGAGATGATTCGCGTGCTGGCGCCCGGACTTCACGATTCAGCGGATGCGACGGTGTCCTACGATGGCCGCCGCGTCTTGTTTTCCGGGCGGGCCATGGCGGCGGGGCGTTGGCAGGTGTGGGAGGCCGAACTTAACGGCGGCGCGCCCCGGCAACTGACGCAGTGCGAGTCCGATTGTGTCCGGCCGTTGTACCTGTCCACCGGCGAGGTGGTTTACACGCGCAAGCTAGCGAAGGGGAGCGCCCTCGAGATTGCCGGAAAACGGCTCACCTTCGCGCCCGGCCGGTATTTGACGGACGATGTGCTGCGCGACGGGCGCATCCTGTTCGAGGCTGAGCGAAGCGCGGGACTTCGCGAACTCTATACCGTCTATCCCGACGGGACGGGCGTGGAAGCTCTCCGTTGCGACCACGGACCGGATCGCGGCGACGCCAGGCAACTAGCCGCGGGCGAATACATTTTCAGTTCCGGGCGGCGGCTGGGACGAATCACTTCGGCGCTGGCGCAGCAGACAGAATTGGACGAGCCGGATGGAAACGCGATAGGACCAGTGGCCGAGATTTCGACGGGTGTCTGGCTGGTGAGCCGGCGGGGGAAATTCGGCGGGTTCCGTCTTTACCGCTGGACCGCGGAGAAGCGGCTGATGACGGAGCTGGAGATTCCAAACGGGGGATCGGCAGTGCAGCCCGTGATTGTGGCGCCGCGCACGATCCCGCGGGAATTTCCGTCGGCGCTGGTGCCAACGCGGACTGCTGGAAACCTGCTTTGCCTGAATGCCAGGATTTCCAGGACGCCGATGGACGGAGCGGCGGTCCGGCAGATTCGCGTGTATACCCAGGGAGCGAACGGCAAACCTGCCCTGCTAGGCGGGACCGAGGTGGAAAGCGACGGATCCTTCTACGTGCAAGTCCCGGCGGACCGGCCGCTGCGGATCGAGGTGGCGGATGCAACAGGCCGGCCGCTGCGCAGCGAGAAGGGTTGGTTTTGGATGCGCCCCAGCGAACAACGAATCTGCGTCGGGTGCCATACCGGGCCCGAGCGCGCTCCGGAGAACAAAGTCCCGGAGATCCTGCTGAAGACGATCGTGCCCGTGAGGATGACGGAGGTGCACCCGTGAGAGTCTGCTGGCTCGCGCTCGTGTTGCCATTGGCCGCGTGGGCGGCCGGCCCGATCCGCTTCGAGGATGCGACCAAGCAATCGGGCATCGAGTTTACGCATTCAATTGGCGCGGAGAAACTCGGGTCGCTGCTCGAGAGCACAGGGGCCGGCTGTGCCTGGTTCGACTACAACAACGACGGCAAACCCGATCTGTACGTAGTGAACGGGCGCCCACTGGAGCCGGCCATGCACCCCTACCCGCTGCGGAAACCTCCGGCCGTGATGCCGCACAACCACCTGTATCGCAACAACGGAGACGGCACGTTTACGGACGTCACCGAGCAGGCCGGCGTGGAGGGCGATGGATTCGGGTTCGGCGTAATTGCCGCCGATTTCGATAACGATGGCTACACCGATCTGCTGGTAACCAGCTACGGGCACGTCAATTTGTACCGCAACAAAGGCGACGGCACATTCGAAGACGTTACCGAACACGCCGGGCTGAATGTCAAAGGATGGACGATCGGCGCAGCGTGGCTGGACTACGATCGCGACGGCTGCATCGATGTGTTCATCGGACGATACGTGAAATTCGATCCTTCCTACAGGTCTTATTACGCCGCCGATAACTATCCAGGACCGCTCGATTACGAAGGCGACACCAATCTTCTTTTTCACAACACGTGCCGGGGGACGTTCGAAGATGTGAGCGAAAGATCCGGGATCGGGCGGCACAAAGGCCGCGCGATGGGCGTGGCGGCGGCGGATTTCGACGGCGACGGCTATCCCGATATCTATGTGGCGAACGATAAGACCGAGAATTTCCTGTTTCACAACACGCGGAACGGCAGCTTCGAGGAAATCGCCCTGGAGGCCGGCGCCGCCTTCGGCCAGAATGGGGAGTCCACCTCCGCGATGGGGCCGGTGTTTTTCGAGATAGCCAACGAAGGACGGACGGACCTGTGGGTGAGCGATTCCAAATACAACAGGTTGTTAAAGAACAACGGCAAGCTCGGCTTTACCGACGTAACCGAACCGGCCGGCATCTCACAGCGGACGGGCCAATACACGAGCTGGGGCACGGGCGTACAGGACTTCGATAACGATGGGCTGAAGGACATTCTGATCCTGCACGGCGGGCTCATCCACATGGTTCCGCAAGAACACTCGCTTTTCCGGAATCTCGGCGGCGGGAAGTTCGAGGATGTTTCGACTACCGGCGGAGCCTTCTTTCAGAAGAAGACCGTGGGCCGGGGCGCGTGCTTCGCGGACTACGACAACGATGGCCGGATGGACGCGTTTCTGATGAATCTCGGCGGCCCTGGCGTGCTGCTGCACAACGTGACTGCTGATGCCGGGCATTGGCTGACGGCGCGCCTGATTGGAACTAAGAGCAACCGCGATGGAATCGGCGCCGTGGTGGAGGTGACCGCCAACGGAATTACCCAAAAATCGGAGCGCGGGGCCGGATCGGGGTATCTGAGCCAGGATGACTGGCGCCTGCACTTCGGGCTGGGCAGAGCAACGACCGCCGATCGAATTGTGATCCACTGGCCCGGCGGCTCATGGCAGGTACTGGAAAACGTGAAGGCCGATCAGGTTTTGGAGCTTCGGGAACCGTAGACGATGGGAACCTCAGTCATCGGCGTTTTGCTGGCGGCGACGCCGCTGTTCGCGCAAGCCGGCGGCCATTACCCGAGCCCGGTGGATGTGGCGCTGTCACCCGACGGCGGCCGCCTGTACATCGTTTGCGAAGGCACCGATGAACTGGCGGCGGCGGACCTCATGACGGGCGTCGTGACCGCGCGCGTGCGGGTGGGGCGCGTGCCGCGCGGCATCGCGCTCGCTCCCGACGGCAGCCGAATTTACGTGACGAACTCGTGGAGCGATACCGTCAGCGAGATCGATGCGTCATCGCTCGCTGTGACCCGAACGCTACATGCGGGTTACGAACCGATCGGGCTGGCGGTGGCCGGGCCGGCCTTGTATGTCGCTAACCGCATCAGCGGCGATATTTCCGTAATCGACCTCGGTACCGGAACAGAGAGCAAGCGGCTGGCGGCGGGACGGGGCGCGAGTTACGCGGCAGCCGCCGGCTCCCATGTCTTCGTAACGCATATCTATCCCAACCCCGGGAAATTCCGGACCGAACCCGAATCGGAGATTACTGAAATCGAAACCGAGCATCAGAGCGTAGAAGCGCGGTTTCGCCTGCATAACGCCGCCGGTGTTTTTCATGTGGCGTTGTCGCGGGATGGGCGGCTGGGCATCGCCGCGCAATTACGGCCTAAGAATTTGATTCCGCTAGCGCACGTAGCACACGGCTGGGCGTTCGGGGATTCGCTGGCGGTCTTCGGTGAAGACGTGGGCGGCGTCGTGCAGCTTCCACTCGACGAACTGGAGCGGTACTTCTCGCTCCCGTTCGGAGTGGCGATGGCGCCCGACAAGTCCAGGTTGTATCTGACGGCGAGCGGGACCGATGAAGTGGCGATCGTCGATTTGAAAGCGCTGGTCGCGGCAGCGCGCGCACCACAGCGGGACACACTGGCCAATGATCTTGGCGCGTCGGCGCGATATGTGCTCGCGCGCATTCCGGTGGGTCGGAATCCCAGAGGTATCGCGCTTTCGCCGGATGGAAGGCGCTTATACATTGCGAACCGGCTCGACGACACGGTTTCGATTCTCGACACGGCGGGCGCGAAGGTCGTAGGAACAATCGGGCTGGGAGGCCCCGCCACGGTCAACCCGCAACGCCGCGGCGAAAGGCTCTTCTATTCCTCGAAATTCTCTTTTCAGCGGCAGTTCGCCTGCGCCAACTGTCATCTGGATTCGACTTTCGACGGCTTGCAATGGGACCTGGAGCCCGATGGGTTCGGCGTAGACATCGTGGACAATCGTGCCATCGAAGACGTTGCCAACACGGCTCCTTTCAAGTGGAATGGAGGCAACCCGGACCTGTACACCGAATGCGGGCCGCGCACGGAGCGGTTCTTTTTCCGCTCGCAGGGCTTTCGCGACGCCGAGCTGGCCGATCTGATCACGTATGTGGCCTCGATTCCGCTGCGGCCCAACCGCTACCGGCTGCCGAACGGGGATCTGACGGCGGCGCAGGAGCGCGGCAGGGACATCTTTGAGCGGACGCGAGCCAAGGACGGCTCGCTCGTTCCGGAGCAAAACCGCTGTTCATTTTGTCATTCGGGGAAGTATTACACGAACCGGCAACTGGCCGATGTCGGGACGGGAAAGACCACAGACCGCTCGCCGTTGATCGACACACCGCATCTAACCAACGTGGCGTACAGCGCACCGTACTTGCATGATGGCTCGGCGCGGAGCCTGGAGGAAATCTGGACCGTGTTCAATCCGAAAGATACGCACGGCGTAACGAATGATCTGGCGAAAGACGAACTCAATGACTTGATCGAGTACCTGAAGACGTTATGAGAATGGCGATTTTGCTTGTCAGCGCCGGCCTGCTAGGAGCCGGGGAGTTGCCCCGGTTCCGATGGGAGAACTTCACGACAGCGCAGGGTCTGCCCGACAATCGCGTCTACAGCGTCTGCGTCGATGGCGACCGGATCTGGGCCGGCACCGATAACGGGCTGGCCTTGTACGAGCACGGCAAATGGCGCGTGTTCACCCCGGCCGACGGGCTGGCGCATCGCGCAGCGTTGTACCTCACGCTCGACAAGCAGACACGTGATTTGTGGATCGCCACCATGGGCGGACTCAGCCGCTATTCCGGGGGCCGGTTCGATACGTTCACTCAGCTCAACAGCGGGCTGGCCAACGACGTGGTCTATGGGGTTTCCGTGCAAGGTGATCTCGTGTGGGTGGCGACGGCCGCGGGGGCCAGCCGGCTCAATAAGCGCACCGGCGAATGGAGCTTGTACAACGAACGCAACACGCCGATGTACGAGATCTGGACCTACGCCGTGACTGCCGCGGAAGACAAAGTGTATTACGCCGTCTGGGGCGGCGGCGTGCTCGAGTACGACGTTCAAACCGGGCATTGGAAGGACTACAACGATCCGGACGGTGAGACCGAGATCGTGCTGTATAAGGACCAAGGACTGATTCACGAGATCACGACTTCGGTCAGCTATGTGAATCGGATTCTTTGGGTGGCGACGTATTTTGGGGCGAGCCGATACGACGGGCGCAACTGGCACAACTTTCTCGATAAGGACAGCGGGCTGCCGAGCAATTTTCTGAATCAGGTTAAGTCCGTCGATGGCGCGCGGACCTGGTTTTCGACCGACAAGGGGCTCGCGTATTTCGATGGTGAGCAATGGGCGACCTACCGGCCCGCGCCGGACACGCACGCACCGGAAATGCTGGTCCGCGACGCCGCCGGCGAGACGCAGAGCATCCAGGTCGACACCGCCCCGGCCCACAACTACATATTCGGAGTTGATTTTCAAGGCGACGACATTTGGGTGGCAACGGCCAAAGGGGTCAGCCACGGCATCCGGATCAAACAGGAGAATTCGAAAAAATGACGATCACCGAAGCACTCGATCAGGTCAGCGGCGCCACTCAGATCGAGAAGCGCGCGATCAGCGCGCCCAGCGTATTGAACGAGGCGTATCATTACCCGCGGCCGAGCTCGTTTTCCCGGGCCCTCCGGATCGACGTCGGGAATGTGGCGATTCTGCTGATTTCCGGCACTGCCAGCGTGGACGAGAACGGCGCCACGGTCAATGCCGGCGATTTCCGGGCGCAAGTTCGGCGCGCGTACACGAACATTACGGAGCTGCTGAACGCCGCCGGCGCCACATGGAAGGACGTGGTGCGCACCACGTGTTATCTGAGGGACATCGAACGCGATTACGCGGTCTTTAACGAGGAGCGCACCGCGTTTTTCGAGGAGCAGCAGTTGGATCCGCTGCCTGCTTCGACGGGCATTCAGGCGATTCTGTGCCGCCCGGACCTGCTGGTGGAAATGGAAGCGATCGCGATGTTCATTCCGCGGAAGGAGTAGTGATGCGGCTGCGCGGATTCGGGCTGGCTCTCGTGCTGGCGGCTGCCGCCGCCGCCCAGCAGCAGACTTGTTCCTGCGGCGCGGACCCGCCGGGGGCGCCGGCGGCGCGCACACTCGAGCCGTATGGCGGCGTGCCCGACGACTTACGGCCGTTCGCGCACTTCACCAAACCTTACTACGAGAACTACACCAAGGAAGTGGAGTACAACGGCGCGGCGCGCGACGGCCGCACGCTCAAGCCGTCGGATGTTTCCGAAGTCGCGATCGGGTTTCTCGGCCCTATCCGCGAGCACAAGGACGAAGCCCTCGGGAATGCCATGCTGCACGGGGCGGAGATGGCAGTGGCGGAAGCCAATTCCCGCGGCGGCTACGGCGGAAAGCCGTTTGCGCTCAAGGTGCATAACGATGCCGCGCTGTGGGGCGCGTCGAGCAACGAGATTGTAAAGATGGTTTACGAGGACAAGGTTTGGGCCATGCTCGGCTCGATCAGCGGCGATTCCACTCACATCGCGCTACGAGTCTCGCTACGCGCGGAACTGCCCATCGTCAACAGCGCCGCGACCGATCCTACCATCCCGGAGACCATCATCCCTTGGATCCTGACCACGATTCAGGATGACCGCGTGCAGTCGTACACGCTCGCACGGCGGATCTACTCCGACCTGGGGTTGCGTCGCGTCGCACTGTTACGGGTCAACGAGCGCTACGGCCGCTTCGGAGTGATCAAGTTCCGCGACGCCTCTCGACGCCTGGGGCACCCGCTCGTAATCGAGCAGAAGTTCGCGCCCGGCGATACGGATTTCACACGGCAGCTGCGCGTCATCCAGGATTCCGACGTGGATGGAATCGTTCTCTGGACGGACGCCGCGCCCGCCGCGATGATCCTGCAGCAGATGCGCGCCATGGGTATGAAGCAGCGCGTGTTTGGCGCGGCGCGAGTGGTGGGCGCGGATCTGTTCCGGATGGCGTCGGATGCAGCCGAGGGTCTGGAAGTAGTTTACCCGTTCGATCCAAACCGCGACGACGCCGGCTGGCTCGCGTTTCAAAGACGCTTCACCGAACGGCATGCGGCCCCGGTGGATTCGTTTGCGGCGTTGGGCTATGACACCATGAACCTCCTGCTGGACGCCATTTGCCGGGCGGGTCTGAACCGCGGCGCGATCCGCGACGCGCTGTATGGATTGGAGCGATACAAAGGGGTCACTGGCGAGATGATCTTCGATCCCAACGCGAAAAACATCGCGCCGCTCTATCTGGGAACGGTGAAGAACGGCAGGCTCGCATTTCGCCGCTACACTATGGAGAAACCGTACACCGACTTTACCGGGCAGCCGGTGGGCTACGCCGGGCCGCCCAGCGAAGACCTGGGCGCGAAGGAATCTGTTATCGGTGTGTTCGGGCCGCAAGGCGACAAAGTGGCTGAGGCCCTGCACCGGGAAGGCTACCGGTTCGTGGGGATACCCAGCGAACAGGCATGGGGCAAGTCTTCGACGGCGCTGGTGAACCTGGTGTACGAACAAAAGGCAATCGGCATCATCGCGACCGACCGCGCATCGGCGCATCTGGCCGAGCAGATCGCGGTCAAGACGTTCGTGCCGGTTATTGCGCTCTCGGCGGATCGCAAGCTGACGACAACGAACATCCCCTGGATCTTTCGCCTGGAACCGGGGACGCCGCCCTCAAAAGCCGCGGAGTTTCTCATCGAGGCCGCCCGGCACGCGGGTGCGAATCGCGGCCGAATCCGCGAGTACCTGGCCGCGGGCAGCTTCGACAAAACCGGGGAACGGCGGAGCACGCCCTGAATCATTGGTCGGCGGCTTCCCGGTAATGAAACCCGCCTCGTAAGATTAGTGTGCCGAACGGCTATGAGATCGATCCCGGAGATTTCCATCCTCCGAGCGCCGATTCCAACTGCAAAGCGGCCGCCAGGACGATATCTTCGCGGTGAGGCCGCGCGACCACTTGCACGGCGATCGGCAAACCATCGGCGGATGCGCCGGCGCGCACGACGCCCGCAGGCCAGCCCGTGAGGTTGTACGCCATGGTGTGGCTGAAACCCCGAAAGTTTTCGTCCAGGATGGACGCACCGTGGGGTAAGGCGGGTTGCGTGTAGGCCGGGCAAAGGATCACGTCGAAGCGATTGAGAAACGCGAACATCTCGGCGCGGTAACACTCCAGCTCGGCCCAATAGCCGGCGAATCCCGGCACGTCTGTGCGGTAGCGTTCGAGCTTGTCCAGCCAGGCGGTGAGTAGCGGATGCAGGCGGTCAGATCCCAGTTGCCGGAGGTACGCGCGCAGCGAATCGCCGCCGTCAGGCCCCAAAAACTTCATCTCGAGGTCGTATGCATCGGCGAGGCAAGCGGGCCTGGCTTCTTCGACCGATGCGCCGGCCGCCTCCAGTTCGTTCGCGGCGGATCGGACGACCCGCGAAACTTCCGGCCCTGCCGGCGCGAATCCGTTGTCGGTGTAGAAGGCAACCCGCAACTCCCGCAGTGAGACGCTTCGCGGGTCCAGCAAGGGCATATCGATGACCGAATGGTCGACGCCGTCTCCTCCCGCGAGAAGCGGCAGGATCAGGCACAGGTCCTCTACGTGACGGGCTATGGGACCGATTTGCCAGAGCGTTTCAATCCAGCCGCCGGCCGGGGGAAAATGGCCCGTCCGCGGCAGCCGTCCCGAAGTCGGCTTGATGGCGGCAATGCCGCAAAACGCCGCGGGCACGCGCACGCTGCCGGCCGCATCGCTGCCCAAGCCACAAGGCGTACCGCACGCGGCGATCAGAGCGGCTTCGCCTCCGCTGCTTCCTCCGGAAGTGCGCGCCGGATCATACGGGTTTTTCGTGGCGCCGAACAGAAGGTTATCGCTCTCGAACGCAAACAGAAGGTCCGGCAGGTTCGTCTTGGCGATGGGGACCGCGCCGGCCGCACGCAACCTCGCGACAACCGCCGCGTCCGTGCTCGAGCGGGGCGCCCCGCGCCGTCCCCAGCTGCCTGCCGTACAAATGGTACCCGCCAATTCCAGGGAGTCTTTGATGCTAAATGGAACGCCGTGCAGCGGTCCTTTTGCTTCGCCGCGGGCAGTCTGTTCGTCGGCCGCGCGGGCTTGCCGGAACGCTGTCTCCGCGAAAACGGCGATGGCCGCATTCAGCTGCGGGTTCACGCGCGAGATCTGATCCAGGTGCGCCTGCAGCAGCTCGACCGACGAGACCTTGCGGTTCCGAATCCATGACGCCTGTTGCGTCGCGGATCCGGAGATCAGCTCTTGCGGAGCGGTTCCGGTCATCGCTTATTCCGCCCCGGGCGGAAATGCGAAAGATAAACAACTCCAAGCCCGATCAGCAGCGCCCCCCACCGGATGGCCGCATGCAGGTGTGCCAACACCACCGGTTGCTCCGGCGGAGAAATCACTTCGTAGAGACCAGTCCGAAGAATCAGCACTCCGTATACCAGCAGCAAGAGGCCGATGAAGAACCAGATAGAGATCATGGGACGCATAGCATTTACCAGAAGATGATATTCAGCACGATCAATATGGCTCCCACCACGCCTGCTCAGAAAACGGGGCGCTGATAGAGGCGCAGGTGACCTTCGGAAGGCAATTCCGTGTAACCGTAGACGAGGCCGGTGAGCTCCGCCGCCGGTTTCGGCCGCGTCGCATAACTGACCGCCACCGTGACGATCACACAAATCACCCAGGACCATAGCCCCCGATACATGTTCTCGGCCATCGGCTTGG